>NZ_JAEILC010000142.1:0-39761 GCF_016307435.1 Pseudomonas sp. S4_EA_1b
GAATTCTGCGGGCTCCCCTTGTAGATATACCGTAAACCCAGAATCCACGCGGCCCCCGTTAACACGGGTCAGCGAAAAGGTTTTTTTGTGTTGACCGATTCCGCATCATGGTTAGAATACGGAAAACGGAGGGGCACACATGACCGACACCAAGGACGCTGCAGCGCCGCATCTTGATCAGCCTGGATCAATGCAGGATCTCGGCCATGCAGCATACGAACGAGAGCTGATGGCCATCGCTGAAAAACTGCATCAGAACAAGGATGCCGTCGATCCAATCGCACGCGATCTCGAAGACCGTAAGCAGTTGGCTAAACATACGTCCAGCATCGTGAAATCAAACCTGGTTTTGTCTTGGGGGCTGGGGATCTCGATCTGCCTGAACTGCGTGTTTGGGTGGTTTGTCATGCACCCGCATTACGTGTACTTCGCAGCCGATGGTCTACGGATCGTCAGGCTGGTTCCTCTCAATGAGCCGTACATTACCGACGCCGAGGCAATTCAGTTTGCCCGTGAAGCTTTGAACCGTTCGATGACGATCAATTTCACCGACTACAGGCAACAGCTTGAGGACGTGCGTGGCGATTGGACCAAACGCGGGTTCGCTCAGTATTTGGAGCAGTTGCAGTCTGCCGGCTACCTGGACCTCGTCAAAACCAAGCGCATGAATATGACGGTTACTACTGAAACCGGTGTGCTTGTGAAATCCGAGATGGTTGACGGTGTTCTCGTGCGCCATATCGAAGTACCGATCGAGATCAAGCTGGTCGGCCAAACCACCGACCTTCAACCCAAGCGATTCATCGCCAAAGTGCCTGTCGCACGTATTCCCACACTGGATTCCATCGTGGGCGTAGGGCTGGACGGCATTGTCACCACGCCCAGGTAAGGAGGAACCCATGATGATGAAATCAGTTTTCGTCGCGTCAATATTGACGCTCGCGATCGGAACAGCTCAGGCGGAGCAACAAGGCAATGGCGCGCCACCCCAAGGCCAACCGATGCAAGGTCAACAGCAGCCCATTCAAGCCCCAAACGGCGGGCAGTGGGTTCGAGTAGAAGGTCCAGCTCGGCAGCCGGGCTTTCCCGCGGCACCTGGTGCTCCACAGCCTGGGGTGAATCCCCAGATGCAGAATGCCTTCCCGCAGACCAACTATGGCCCGGCTAATTACGCAGTCGCCGGGCAACCCGCTGGTGGTTCTCAACAGCAAAACGGCACTGCTCCACTGCCCCCGCTCAACCCACCTGAAAATGACCACTTCGACGAAGCAATGGAAGTTGCGCAACCCTTCACGCCTGAGCAAATCAAACAAATGCGGCAGGCGTTGGAGAACACTCGAAAGGCCAAGGCTTGGCAGCCAGTGCGGGGTATACCTCGCATTTCGAGCGTATCAGTTGATCTGAGCCCTGGCGCATCGATGCCAGTGCTACGCGTGGTTCCAGGCGAACTATCGAACCTCATTGTTCTGGACTCAACGGGAGCGCCCTGGCCACTGGCAGCTACGCCCCGTGTTTCAAACCCCGATCTTTATAGCGCGGAGTGGTTACAGGGCACTCACACAGTGGTGGTATCGACCCCATCGCCTTACGAGACTGGCAGCCTGGCTCTGTACTTGGAAGGCGCTACAACGCCCGTAATCGTCAAGATCGTCAGCGGTGAGCCGGATGGCAAGAAAGATCGGGCTCGAGTGTACGACGCCCGGCTCGATCTTCGCGTTCCCGGCCGAGGCCCACTGGCCAAGGCTGCAGTAATGGGCCCTGGGAAGATCGCGCTTTATGACGACCTGCTGCAGGCGTTCCTGGACGGGATTCCGCCAAAAGAAGCCAAGCAGGTTAAGGCGCAAGGCGCAGTGCCCTCCCATACCCAGATCTGGCAGTACGACGGAAATCTTTACGTCCGTACCCGGCAGGATTTCCAAACCGCATTCGATAACACCTTGGCTGCCGGCGACGGTACGCGCGTGTACCGCTTACCCGTGACTCCCTTCATCACCCTCTCGCAGATGGGTCAGAAAGTCACCCTCCAACTCGATATTTACTGAGGTAGCGCATGAGCACTCAAGCTGACATTGGAAGGCAGACCAAGGTAACCATCCTCGCGGCAGCAATTGCTGTCGCAGCCCTCGGCTATGCAGGCTACACCTGGCTCAACAGCCGTCATCAAACCAGCTCTAACCTCGGCGCGATAAGCGCTGATGGGAAAGGGGGGGCTACTCAGGAGAGCGAGGCCTATCGCCAGGTCCTGGAGAAGTACAACCACAACAACGCTAAACAGGCGGAATCAAACGGGCAGTCATACATGTCCGTGATGTCCACTACGCAAGCATCTCCAGCGGATACCTCGGACAAGGCAGGTGCGGGCCAGCAGCAACAACCCCAGGTCAACTACTACTACCAAGCACCTCCGCAGCCCCAGCAGCCTGTTGAGCGCAATAAAGAAATGGACAAGCTTGTCGCGCAACAGGTCGACGCGTTCATGAGCGGGTGGACGGTGAAAACCCATGGAACCGGCACTACTACTCAGGAGCAGGCGTACTCGCAATCCATCAAACCCGCTTCCCTGACTGGAGTAGGCGGTACGGCCGGTAGTCCAGGCGCTGCGCAAACCTCGAATTCGCGCTCCGGCAAGGCTCAGGACCAGGTTGTCGTGGATGGATTTTTCCTGACGCCTGCCCTGCTTAAAACAGAGCTCGACACTGATGAGAATTCGATGGTTACAGCTGAGGTTCCCGGAGGCCGACTCGCCGGCGCACGGGTCTTCGCGATGGGCTACAAGCGCCTCAATGAAACCATCGACATGACCTTCACCTATATGGAATGGAAGGGGCGCAGTTACAAGATCACAGCCAAAGCTGTTGATCCTGAAAGCATGCGTACTGCTCTGTCCGGTGATGTAAACAACCGCTACTTCAGCCGAATCATTCTCCCGGCTCTGGCGCTGGCCATCGGCAAAACGGGCCAACTTTACGAGCGCTCCGCCTCGGAGAACATCATCACCAGCGAGGGCGCAGTAATCCAGACGTACCCCACTACCCCTAGTGGGAAAGCAGTCGCGGGCACCTTTGCGGGCGGTATTGGCCAACAAGCCGGGCAGGTGCTGGACAATGACGCCGCAAACATGCCACAGAAACAAGTAATCCGTCCGATCAACTCCACGATCGGTATTCAGTTCGTAGGGCCGGTGCTGGCCAGTGACCAACTGGAAAAAGACGCGCTGATGGCGAATCAGAAAGCTGAGCTGAATACGCTCGGTCAACCAGGTGGCCAACCTCAGCAGCAGTACCGCCTCTCACCGAATGCCGCAGGTGCCACCAACTCAAACGGGTTCGGCGGGTACCAGGGTGTCTCGCCAGGATACGGCCAGCAGTACATGGGCCAGCCAACCATCATCGATCCAACTCGCTACTGAGTTAGGGCAGGGGACTTCAGATGACTACACAAGCAGCGGAAGAGTTGGACATTTTCAACCCCGGCGGTAAGCCGAGTAAACAAGCTGAGACGTCGAAATCTCAGACGCAACAGCCTGAGAAAACGCCTCCGGTTAACGCGATACAGGGCGATCGCAAGAAACGCATTGCCAACGTCATCAATCGGATCGAGGCCTGGCACTTTTTGGTGTTGGCGGTAGTGCTGGCAGTACTGTTTGTACTAGTACCAAAAATGCTTCCAAAGGCGCAAACCAGCGCCCCACAGCAGGCCACCCCCGTTCAACAAGCGGCACCTTTGAGCAATGTTTCGGATGTGCTTGCACCACAAGAGCCAGTAGCACCCGCTGCAGACCCGGAACAGGCGGGTATCACTGCCGACCAGTTGAACGCGCTCAATGAACAAGTCCGGAGCCTGGGCGGGATCGTCGTCGGACTTCAAAAGACCATCGACGAATTGGAAGCCAAGGTTTCTCTCCTTGAAGCCGCCCCTGCGGCGGGCAAAAAAGTAGTGCAGCAACAGGCAGTGCGCCGCCAACCACAAGCAACACATCCTTCGGCAGTGGCTGGCTATCGCCTGAACACCGTTTATGCAGACCAGGCATGGATTGAGCACGGTGAAAAAACCTTCGTTGTGCAGGTAGGCGATCTCGTAGATGGGGTGAAGATCATTGGTATTGATCCAGTGGCCCGTCGAGTCACTACTTCGCGTGGCGTGATTCGCTGAGGAACCAAAAATGGATCTGGCGAGCATGATCATCTCGGCGGCCAACACTTTGGTCGCCGCACTTTGGGGGTTGCTCTGGTCCTTGAGCGCACTCGCTGGGATGGTTTACGCCGGTAGCGTTCTGCGGCGGATGCAGCTGGCCACCATCGAGCCTGGCCATCGTCCAATTACCCTCGGAAGCACCTTTGCGGTGCTGGTGATTGGCGCTGCTCTGTTCAACATGTCCGGGATGATCACCACAACTTGGAACAGCTTCGGTACCGGCGGAACAACCTACGGTGCCATCTCCTACAGCGGCGCCGAGAATTTCGGCAAGTTCAAGGAAGCAGTAAACGCTGTGCTGACCCTGGCAGCTTTTGCAGGGGGGTGTTTCTTCTTCAAGGGCCTGTTGCTTATGAAAAAAGCAGTCCTTGAAGGAGAGGGCTCGCAGGGAGCGGACGACGCAGTTTGGCGCGGCCTCACCCACATGATTTTCGGTGCTGCGTTGACCCATGTCGACAAAGTGATCGAGGCCTTTCAGGCCACCTTCCAACTCTATTGGTAACAACACTAGGAGCGTCATCATGAAATTCAAACCTTTCGAGTTCGCTGTCGATGCAGTTCGCCGTGGTCACATCCGTCTGTTGACCAAGGTTGAGGAATACAAGGCCGATCCCGTGCAGCGGGGAATCATGCTCATGGGCGCAGGCCTCACCATGTCAACGCTGTTCGTCACCAAGGCTGCGTATGCGGATGGTCTCGCTGGCATGGCCGAGAAGGGCAGTGAACAGGGCGACTCCATCAAAGACAGCCTCGGTCCAATTTTCCTGGCCGTCGGTTTCGCGTTGGCGTCCTTCGGCGGATTGAACGCCTGGAAAAAAACCAACGATGAAAACTCGCGCATCACCGGTAAGCAGATTTGGGGGCCATTCCTCTCTGGTGCTGCCCTTGGTGGCACTGGCTTCATGATGACCACTGCCGGCGAGACCGTTGGTATCAGCGGCAGCGAGTTTGGCAAGGTTCCGAACTGACTACGACCACTCGGCAGCCTGAAACATGGCTGCCTTGGAGACTGCATGAGCGACGTAAAACAGGATCAGACAGTACCGGTATCGGGGCTTGGGAAAAACTTCGAGAAGCCAGTTCTGCCGTTGATGGCCATGGCCACAAAAGCGCGTGTGTGGGGCGATGCCACTCCAGGCGCTATTGAGCCGAACCCGGCACAGCTGACGACCGAAATGCGGGCGACCATTACCCGCCAGGCGCAGGGGCAGTGCTATTTCTGCGGTATACACGCTCGTGCCGGTCATGTTCATAACATCAACCACAACCATCAGGATCTACGGCCGGAAAACCTCCGGCTTGTAGATCCGCTGTGTCATGGGTGGCAGCACCTGGGAGAAATCGACGACGGTGATGCCTTCATCGCATACCTCCCGGGCTTGTCTCCCCAGGACGCGAATCATCTGCAGCGAGCCACCATGATCGCCCTGGAAACCGGGGACGAACAAACAAAGGCGGACGCGAAAAAAATCCTCAACTGGATGGCTTCCCATCGGGAATACACCGAAAAGGCCTGGGGTACTCACTCGCCCAAAATTTTCGCTGAGGCGATGACACGCCTGGGCAAGGTCGACGCCGATATTAACTCCCTCGTTTTCCAAGGGTTGAGCGTCATCTTCAATCCCGCACAGTTCAGCCATGTTGTAAAAGGCTGGGCACAGGATGCGTACGGTGCAGCACCCACCTCAACGTGGGCCCAGATTCATCACGATGTGATGAACGCGCCGAGCTAAGGAGGCAGCATGGGACTTCTTGATAAGTGCGTGGATGCACTGGAAGGTACCTTGGAGTACCTCGCAAAACACTTCATTCACAAAGACATGACCAGTTACTGCGAACTGGCCACTGCTGTGGGGTTGACCGATGCCGATATCGAGAAATCCCCGGATCTCAAAGATCCTTACACCTTGGTCAATAGCGATTACTCGCTGCTGACAGTATTCGATCTCCAAGGTACCTACCAGATGCTCTCTGAAGCTGAGTTTTCAGAGATGCTGGAGTCGTTGCGTGTCCGCATGACTGGCTATATGCGCGAGAAAGGGCATAGCCTCACGTTCAGCTTCGAGCGTGATCCGGAACGGGCCACCGATGAATTGATGCGTCTGGCCGAACCGCTACTGAACACTGCACGGCGCATCGGTTTGAAAAGCGAGGACATCATCCTTGACCGCGTGAAGCGCAACGCTCCGCACTGTGCTTGGGAACAAAACCTGTTGGTTGTGTACACGCACCTGACTTCGTTGAGTAACGAGGAACAGGATCGCGAGCTCGGCGAGCTGAGTAAGAAGGCATCAAAACACAAGCTCCCGCGACTGGTTTACGGGCAGAACCCTGCATTTGCCCTTGCCGCTCTCAAATATCGGCATGACACGATGATTGAGCGACTCATGGATGACTTCATCTCGTGCGGGGTCGAGGGTAAGAAAGGCATCATGATGAAGCCTCTAAGCGCCCACGAGGCGGCTAAGCGCATCAGGATCATGTTGAACCGCGAAGGTACTTCCCAGAAATTCCGCCCTCAGATCGTGGGTGATCGCTTTATGTTTCGCGGGGCTACCGATGCAAAGGATTTCTCGGAACTTGTGCCGCCGCGGCTTAGCTATCAGATCTGCAGCAACGATGTGGAACCCGTAGGCAATTACGTCAAAACTGACAGCCTGTGGCACGGCTCGCTTGCGATGGAGCTTGGCCCACAAGACGTTGTGCACTTCACCAAACTCTTTTCGGCCGTTGGCAAGAAGGACCCGTGGAGGATTCGATTCGATATCGCACCTGGCGGTCTTTCGATGATGCGCGCCCGAAGATTGATGGTTGGTTTCGTCGGGGTTCTTCCAGACAACAGGGCTATTCGTGATTCCTTCAAAAGTCTGGAGACCATCGCGAGGGATGAAGCGGTGATGTCTATGAAGATCATGGCTTCTTCTTGGAGTACCACAAAAGCGGACCTCGAGACACGCCTTTCTCGACTGGAAAAAGCCATTCAGTCCTGGGGTACCTGCCAAGTTCAAAAAACGCATGGCGATCCCATGGCCGCACTTGCTTCTTCAATCCCTGGCTTTACCACCAAAAATACCGCTAACCGGCTTCTGCCCCCCCTCAAGGAAGCCATGAACATGTTGCCGCTTCAGCGGCCGGCAACCCCGTGGCCCGACAATGGCTCGTGGATCACGCGAACACCAGACGGGAAGATTTACCCCATTGGCCTCGGCAGCTCGATTCAGGATACCTGGATCGAGCTTGTCTCAGGCATCCCGGGCTCAGGTAAGTCAGTTGCAGCTAACTGCATGCACAACGCAACTCTTCATCGTCCGGGTGCTACCCAGCTCCCCTTGCTGACGATTGTGGATGTTGGTCCATCGTCTTCAGGCCTGATCCAGATGATCCAGGATTCGCTGCCAGATCATCGTAAGGCTGAAGCTGCGTATCTCAGACTGCAGAACAGCCGCGATTTCGCGTCGAATCCATTTGACCCCCAGCTGGGGGCGCGTCAGCCCACTCGCCGCGAGCGCGAATATTGCGTCGACTTCTTGAACTTGCTCTGTGCCAGCGTCGCCACTGATGGCCAAGGCGGGGCAAAAGCCCGCACGCCATCCGACTGTGCCGCGGTCAACGAAATGCTGATGACCCTTGTATATGACGACAAAGCGGGGCGGGGAGCGAATCAGTATGAGCCGGATGTAGTGCCTGCGGTCGATAAGGTACTAGCCGAGTCGGGGATCAGCGCTGAGCATGATGAAAAGTGGTGGAGCGCTGCAACCTGGTACGAAGTGACTGACATGCTGTTCGCCGCAGGCTATGTGCGTGAAGCGACCTATGCACACCGCCAGGCTTCCCCTGTCCTGCCCGACTTCACTGCCATGCTGAACAACGAAGGCGTGCGTCAAACCTTCGGTGAAATCAAAACCGCCGCAGGCGAACCGCTGCTGAAATACATGGGCCGTTGCTTCACATTGGCATCGACGACCTACGCCGTTTTTTCCGGTCGTACCCGATTTGAAGTCGACTCGACGACACGAGTCATTTCGGTGGACCTCAATGACGTGATTGGATCGAAAACACCTGAGGGCTCGATCAAAACGTCCTGCATGTACATGTTTGCCCGCCACCTGGGGGCCAAGAACTACTTCTTGCGCGAAGAAGACATCCGTCTCGTAGCTCCGCCACTTTACCTCGATTACCACCTGAAACGTGCTGAGGATGTGGCTTCGCAGCAGAAAACCATCGCTTATGACGAATGGCACAACACCGAGGGCATGGATACACCAGTGCAAACGCTGGTGAAGGACGGTCGCGAAGGCAGGAAATGGGGTATCCGAATCATGGTGATTTCCCAGTATCTGCGCGACTTCCCACTTGCTCTGCTCAACGCGGCCACATCGGTCTACGTGTTGCGAGGCGGCAACGTAGATGATGAAAACGTGCTGCGCGAAACCTTCAAGGTATCGCACGAAACGATCCAGCAACTGCACCTGCAGTGCACGGGTCCAGGGCGCAATGGCGCGAATATGCTCGCCCTGTTCAAGACGAACCAAGGCACGATCACCCAGATATTGACCAACACAACTGGTCCACTTGAGCTCTGGGCAATGTCCACCACCCAACAGGATACGGCGCTGCGAACCGAGTTGTACAAGCGGATCGGTCCTATGGCTGCTCGCCAGGTTCTGGCCAAACGCTTCCCTCTTGGCACCGCCAAGTCGCACATCGAAGCACTCGAATACGCTTCCACATCCAATGCCAAGCTGAGTGTTGTGAAGCAACTGGCAGAGGATCTGGTTACCGCGTATTACGCCGAACAAAACCCCCGAGGAGAACACGCATGAAGACCATATTCCGCATTACTCCTCTGGCCGTAGCTCTCTTGATCGGCTCCGCAGCTTCAACTCCCGCCTACGCGCTTTGCGACGGCTGCGTCGTAGGCGCGATCGGAACCTCAACTATCACGTTGACCGGGGCGATCGCCGCTACTACAGCCTCAGTGAGTGCCATGAACCTGTCGGTTAGCCAGCTGCTTTACCAGGTGGGTACCGCGACTACCCAAGGCGCGAGCAAGGTTGCCAATACCATTGAAACTGCTGCTCGGGTTCAACGGGAGTTCGACGCGAATCAGGAGCGTAGCCGTCGCTACGAGAATGCCCGTCAGAACTACTACGTGCCCAACTCGATCTGCAGCGAATCCGGTTCGGGCGGTTTCAATGAAGTCAGGGCGGGGGTTGCAGCAGTAAAAGCCTCTATCCGCACAGGGGGAGGGGGCAAAGCTGCCAGCACCAAAATCAACCAAGCTCTCACTGCTCCAGCCCAGCCGCCATCGATCGATGCCATGCGCTCGGCAAGCATCCATGCTGACTACTGCGATACCGATGATTACGCTGCATATGGTGGGGCAACAGCTTGCCCAGCCGTTTCGACGACCATGCCCGGGGCCGACAAACGCCTCGACTCGTTGACTATCGGCGCGGGCAAGGATGGCAAGGACCAGGACCTCACCTTTACTCAGGCGCAAACCGACGCAGCCAGAATGTACACGCAGAACTCCGCGCGGCGTTCTGTGGCCCCCCAGCTCAAGAAGGGGCAGGCTGAATCTGACGCTGGTGTCCAGTACATCGGCCTGATGAACCAGTACAACTCGATCATCTCCGCTGCGACGGATCCTCAAGATCAAATGATCGCCGCAAGCCAGCCACTGGACTCAACTAAAGATCTGCTCAAAGAGGCACGGTCCTCAAAATCGGCTGAGTCCTACTACCAAAAGATTGCCTCGGCAGAAGCTAAGCGCACGGGAACCATGTCGGCCCGCGAATTCGAGTACTTCGAGGTGGGGCGGCGATACGCGAACACAGAGTATCAGGCTGATCTGCAGAACATGACAGGCGATAACCTGGTGCGTGAGCAGATCCGTGTCCAAACGCAGACCAACTGGTTGCTCCTCGAACTTCGCAACGATGTGACCCGCGGGAACATCATCAACGGTCTGAACCTGGCCAGCTCTGCACGGCAGGAATTTGAGCCTGTCTTGGGTGAAAAATACCGGGCTGTTAACGGTCGCATGGGGGGGGCCAACTGATGAGCGAGGAAAAGCAGCAGTCTTCCAAGGTCCGCCGGGGGCTGTCCATCGGGCTCCACCTGGTGATTCCGTTCTGGGCCATGCGTCAGACTTATCGACTGGCCAAAAATGAAGTTTCCAGGTCCAAGGAGCATTTAGAAATCATTCGGCAGTTGTCGGCCGAAGCAAAGGAAACACTGCGCGACCGTCGTGAGATGGAAGAAAGTGAGCAGCAGTCGTTCAGCGAGGCGATGAATAATCGCAAGCCTGGAGCCATGTCCATTACTGAGCTCTATCGTTACTTTCTGTCTCGCAAGCGCGCCTGCCAGCTGGCAGCCTTGGTCTTGGGACTCTTTGCAGTGCTCGGTATTCTGCTTGGAGTCCATTTCGAATCGTCGAAAGGGGTGGTCCAGGGCTTGCTCTCGATCGCCACGGCAATGCCTCTGCTCTTCGCAATGGCTCTGAGCGCCCAACTGCGGCTATGGCAGCTCAAGACGCAGCGCCTTTCAAAGGAGGAAAAAGGTGGCTTGAAGGACTTCATTCGGGAGAACCGGAACTGGTTCCGGCAGCTGCTCGATCCTGAATACGGCCACGGGAAAGGAGGCCGACCATGAGAATTCAACGCAAAGCGTTTGCCGTGGTTGCTGCCATGCTCTGCAGCACCTTGGCTTGGGCTGACAGCACCACACTGGGCGAAATCTCGGAAGCTGCCAAGCGTAGCGGCGATAAATCGCGAGAAGCGCTTGTCTCCATTTATGGCCAGGTCGTGAACAACCCGTTGGCCTCGGCCGGCGGAACTGGCGACACTATCCTCGCAAATATCTTCCAGGTGTTTAACAGCGCATTACTTGTCGTAGGTGCGATGTGGGCCTGCTATATCGTATTCCGCAAGCTGACGCGCACTGCCCACGATGGCTCGATCTTCGACCGTCAGCAGTCCTCGTCGTGGGGACCGGTGCGTCTTGTGTGGGGTGTCGTGTCGCTGGTCCCTACTGCCAACGGTTGGTCGCTCTCGCAGCTGTTGATGCTGTGGTCGGCGTCAGTAATGGGGGTTGGTGTGGCCAACCTCGGCGTAGATGCTGCGATTTCCAGTTTTGAAGACGGCCAATCGATGGTCGTGCAACCTATCATGCCCTCAACCGCCGCTCTGGCGCACAGCGTGTATGAAGCCAACCTCTGCTTGCACGGCATCAATGCCGGCATCGCTCAAGCCCAAGCAAGTGGTGGCCTGGTCATCCCAGGCGGCTACATCCAACAGACCGCTACTAACAAAGGGTTCATCCTCAAAAACAACAGCTTCGTCTGTGGCGGGGCGGACATCAGCGGCGACCTCACAGCACAGGCGGCCTCCACGAACATTATCAGCGGCACGATCGATGTTGCTGATATCAGGAAGGCGCACCTAGATGCTCTGAAGGCCATGCAAGCATCCCTGAGCCAGTCGGCCCAGTCGTTTGTGAATGCCTCTGTACAACGTGCCAGTGGGTCGAAAACGGCCCTTCCCGACAGTGAGTACGCCATCCAGATCGCAGCCCAGACCTACGAAAATTCGGTGAACAAGGTCGCCGGAACCAAGCAAGGGGACATCAAGCGACTCGCGCAGGAACTCAGCTCAAACATCGGCAAGTCGGGATGGTGGGTATTGGGTGCTTGGTATCAGACTTTCGCTCAAGCGAATACCAAGCTATCTGACGCCATGGCCGCGAAAGCAACCGTGTTCGGCATGTCGACCAGCGGTGATCCCTCAGTCGTATCCGTGTACGACGAAGCCTACGCGGCCTATAAAGCCCAGCAGGAAACGACCTCCTATACGCCTACAGCAGGCACCAGTGCTACCGGCGACTACTCCAAAGGCGTAGTGGGCGCGGATGCGGGTAACATCATCGGGAGTATGTTCGCTGCGCCTGGCCAGCGAATCGTGAACTACCTGATCGACGTGAATGCCGGCGGCGAAGGTCTGGGGCAGCTCAATCCCCTAATCAAAATGAAGAACCTGGGCGACTACACGATGGTTGCGGCCGAGACGGCTATGGGCGCCTATGTAACCGCGAAGGCCATCGAGAAGGTGAAGGATGGTTGGAGTGTCGCCGGCGTATTTGCCAAGGTGGCAAACGCTGTGACATCGGTTGGTGATGCTTTGAGCGGCGTGCTTGAAGGTGTATCACCTTTCATCATTGGCCTCGTCTTGGCGCTCTTCATCCTGGGCGGTACGCTCTCGACATATCTCCCCATGGTTCCATTCATCATCTGGTTCGGGGCCGCGGTCAACTGGTTGGTAGTGGTTGGCGAAGCAATCATTGCGGCGCCACTGTGGGCCTTTACGCATTTGGGTAGCGAAGGGGAGGGCATGGGCCACAAAACCTCCCATGGCTATATTTTCCTGCTGAACGTGATGATTCGCCCTGCACTGATGGTTGTCGGTTTCTTCTTGGGCGGGGCTGCGCTGATCGCAGGAGGCTCGTTGCTCAACCAATGCTTCGGTATTGCCCTGGCCAACGCCCAGTTCGACTCTGTGACGGGATTGTTCTCGATCATCTTCTACTTGGCGATCTACTGCAGCATGTGTTTGACCTTGGTCCATAGCTGCTTCAACCTGATCCTGATCGTTCCCGACCAAGTCATTAACTGGGTCGGTGGTCACGCTGCAGCATCGGTGGGCCGTGAAGACAATGAACGTATGCGCAACGCGATGAACATCTTCGGTAGCCGCCTCGAGCACTTGGCGCCCAAAGGGGGAGCTGGGGGTGACAACAGACGTACTAAGGGAGGCGATGGGATCAAGGGATGATCAAATCGGGGGCCTTCGGGCCCCTTATCAATTGGAGCATTGACCTGTCAATGGGTCATGGTAGAATGAACCTAACCTAATTCCGTATTGTGTATCTCATACGGACTTCAGAGGGGATCGATATGAACATTATCTGGTGGATCCTTCGTCCTTTTTATTGGCTCGGTCTGTTGCCAGTGATTGCCGTATTCCTGGTCGCCTGTGCCCAATTTTCCAGAGACTCAGAGGTATCGCTGGGGATCATGGCCATCGCGCTGGTGTATTTCGGGCTCGGCTACCTGCTGTTCTCGGTAGCTCCACGTTATTTCAAATCGCGCCTCGATCGCATGGTCGAGAAGGTCAAGCTGACAGGCTTCAATCCGAGCCATGAAGCCGTCTCGGTGATGTTCAACCGCTACGTCGGCTTTGATGCCGCTGCCAAGAAGGCCTTGTACGTAGACGTCAACTTGAACAGCACGACCATCATTGATTTCGATCAGGTGTCCAGCTGGGAGCTGGTACCCGATAAAAGCCCGCACTTACTGTTTAAGTTAGTCACCCGCGTTCCGAACCTGCATGAAATCGGGGTACGCATCAAGGCGAACCAGTTCGGTGCCTGGAAGTCGGATATGCACTCTTTGTTCGGCTGACCGCAAAATTCAACGGAATTGATGCTTTATGAACCTGAAAATGACTGCTGCAGCATGTGTTGTGATGGGGCTCCTGACTGGATGCAATGACAAGGAAGCACCGGCACCAGTATCTACACCTAAGCAGAGCCAGAGCGCACAGACGCCGCCCGCGACACCGGAAAAGCCTGCACAGGTGATCGACACTTCTGTACCGCTGAACCAGTACCAGGACCTGGCTGGCAACAACGGCAAGCCTCTGACGTACCTAGTGCTTGCTAAAGCGCCTGGCGCAACGACGGAGGACAAGATGAGCTACCTCTCCGCCGACTATCAGGCTACCAGCGACGCCTTCAAGCGCAAGGACATAGAAGCGGCTCAGTGGCCGGCATTCGAGGCCTCCTTGAAATCCTATGCTGCCAATGATTATTACTCGCTGCCGATCTCCGGTTTTGGTGTATCGAGCGTGTTGAGCATGCAAAACGTTTCTGTGGGCCCATACGATTTCAATACGCAGTCTTTCCCTCTCACCAGCTACGGGCAGTACTGCTGGGCGAATCCTGTTCGCAATGCTCAAGGAATGAACCTGCAGGTTAAGCCGTCGGCGTTCCCATGCAGCCTGGAAATCAAAGACTCAGCCCAGGCTCGGATCATTGAGGAGGCCCGAGCAAAAGGCAGCCTTGACCTGCGGGGCACCTTGTACTTGTACATCCCGGAAGCCGATGGCAACACCGCAGTCGGTCAGGTCGTGCGCGGCTCGATCGACCTGGTAGACCAACAAACTAATCAGGTTATGGCGAATTTCACCATGTGACGATCCGAAGCGAAGGAGGTGGCCTATGAAGCAACTAGTGACTCGTGAGCCGTGGTGGGCTCAACCGCCCAAACCAGGGCAAAGTGACAAAGACTGCACATGGGGCTACCTCGAACGCTACGACGATGGATCGTTTTCGTTCGACCAGGCCAATCGCCCAAGCGATGAAGAAATTCAAAACCGAAAGGGATGCCGGGTGCCGCCGCACTCTACGTCGCCCTCGACCGGGATTTTACAAGGCAAGGAGACTTCGATGAGTGCGAGCTCGATTCAAGAATGGCAAGGCGTCCTGCAGGACATTGCTGAACAAAAACGGCATCGCCTGACGGGCAGTGAATACAAAGAGGTCATCGCCGCGATCGAGGCGCAGCCCAAGGACATTGAAAGCCAGCACATAGCGCGTCAGTTGGTGGCCAAGCTGGCTCAGCACCAAGGGCACGAATCCGAAGCTCCCTTTCGTGATCAAGGCCTGAATCGGGTGTTCAACGTTGAAAAGTTGCCCGCAGCGCCTGCAGAAGGCGACGAACGTCTGCGGGAACGCGTCATCGCTGGTACCACTATCTTCAAGTCACGTGAATTCGATCATACGTCCGAGCCTTCAAAGCTCAACGATCGCGGGGAGCCTGGCCGCCTGGTCCACGGGAAACGCCTCGACGTCTTCCACAATACCGAAGGCCCGGGAGACAAATTCGAAGTGTTCCAGGTGCGGACCTCCACACACATTCCTTACAGCACTGGCATCCCAGGCAAACCAGTGGATGGTGAGCGCAAGCCTCAAGGGGTGTTCCATAGCTTTGATGAGGCTGGGAAGAGCATCGACAAGACGGTGGGGGTGATGAGGCATTCTGAGCTGATCAGACAGCGCCAGGCCGAGCATGGCATTCACTGGAAGGAAGCCCCACCAGCGCCGAAGCCCCGGGCTCCACGGCCAGCATAACCATCCAGAGAGGGCTACGGCCCTCTCGTTCATTTGGAGCAAGCATGTGATTCTACAATTCAAGTTTTTCAACACCGAACAACAAGAAACCGCTCTCTTCCAGACCGAAATTGATCTGAACGGGTTGGTTGCTGTTGCAGAGTCAAAACGCGAAATGATTCGGGAAAACGGGAAGTCTTTTGCGCAGAGTGCAGTTCCGTTCTGGGCCAGTGAACTGGTCAAAGCAATGGAAGCAAATGATGAGCAGGCCATGGGTCGTCACGCCATTCAAGCCGCTATGGCAGCGTGGTTGGCTGACTCGGTATTCGACGGAGCTACAAAGGTTGATTACGAGTCGAGCTACCTGGAGTTTAACGTTCATCCGACAGGGATGGTCGTACTGAATAGACACCCAATGGCGAGGTACAAGGCGCCCAAAGGAGCGCCTTCCCCTTAAAGGATGATGAAAGGGCAGGCCGCGCTGTGGCAGATGGTTTTGCCCTTTGCTTGCACCGGTTCTGCTCGGTCGATGTCAATGAGACCTTGACCCAGCGGGACTGTACAGACCACTCCGTCGACCATGATCAGCGCGCTTGATTGGCAAGCCTGGTCAGAGCGGGCCTGAAGCAGATGCGCATAGGCATTCTTGATGTCCTGAACGCCCTGCAATAAAACGCAACGATGAGTATTCATGTATTTCTCCTCACGCTGCGCCGGCAATTTCTGCCGCACGCCGGGTAACGATGATCACCGGAATGGGAAGGGACAGCTCGTCCCGTACGATCAAGGCTTTGCTCTGGCTGTACATCGCGCTGGCCAGCTGACGGCGGGCGAGCATCGACCCGATGCTCGACTGAGTTGATTGGGTGGTTTTGCCATTGCACGGCACGACCAGAGATTCACCAGGCTTCAACTCAGCCAGTGCTTGGGAAACATTGCCGCATGAGATTTTGAGTTCCATCGCTTGCTCCTAGAGAGGGGTAGCCGCCCCGTTGATTGTTGCATGTACGTACGTACGTACGTACGTATAATAGATCTTGTTGCACGACTTGTCAGCCAAAAGAGAGAAATCTCTAGAACCAATTGGCATCACCGATCACGGAAGGAGAAGGGAATGAAACAAGCAATCTCGGTAGGGGGAGGATTGGTGCTGTTGCTACTAGCAACAGTCGGCGCTGCAGCAGAGGAGAGCGGGCCGGCGCCTATCGCAGCGAACCTTACCGCACAGTTCTATGACGTTTCCGAGGAGGTCGTGGAAGTAAATGTACTGCAGCAAACAGCGCAGACCGCGACAGTCGTTGCATCGGCGCCTGGGGGTCATACCTGTACGTTTCAAATGGTGCCGGCCCCTGCAGAAACAGCGGTTCCACATGGCTGGCTGATCGCACACACTAGCTGCAAGCCTTAACAGCCCCAAGCAAGCTATCATTGTCAGCATTAGCTGATAGACCCGGTTCAGTGGGCTAGCTCGGCTTGACGTGACTGGTCTTTGGCCATATGATTAGGGCCGTCAGGTGATACGCTACCTTTAAGTGCGAGCTTGAAATCGGGTGATACGCTACCCTAAGTGCGAGCTTGAAATCGGGTGATACGCTACCCTAAGTGCGAAATTGAAATCGGGTGATACGCTACCCTAAGTGCGAAATTGAAATCAGGCTCTCGCCGCCTCGAAGGCGAGGAAAGAAAGTGGCGATTGCCACTTTTTTTTTGCTCAGGCGCGAGGACTTATGAGGTTTTACACTGTAACGGACGACTACATCGCTTTCTTGCAGCAATTCGATGGTAAGGTCCCAAACAACGGTGGGGCCGGATACAAAGGCAAAAAGGTCTATGTTGGTGTTCTGCTAGAAATCGGAAATCATAAATTTCTAGCGCCTCTGACCTCATACAAGCCAGCCCAGGATCGCATCCAATCATCATCCTGTTCGGCATTCAAACTGCATGAGCGTACTAATCCGAACAACAAACTTGGCTTGATCGCCCTGAACTACATGGTTCCGGTTCTGGATAGCGAGTTGGTCGAGCTAGACATTGACGCCCAGGAAGGTCGGTATAAGCAGATGCTCTACAAGCAGTACGAGTTCATCAAAGCAAACCGGCAAGAGATAATCGACCGCGCTACCAAGCTCTACGAGCATGTGGTCATCAAGCGGACCGACTTCTTTGTCAGAATTTCCTGTGATATTCCCAAACTCGTAGACGAGCACAAGAACTTCAACAAGGCCGAATGAAACCTAACCGGGCTGCTTGTCACGGGCTCGATCAGGGCCGGGATAACTTCAGATCGGCAGGACGAGCGGCTTGCTCTCTTGCCAATACGCGCTCAATACGTTGAAACAACCCCTGATTCTTTGCCTTGGCTGCTGGGCGCAGCCGATCGGCCTCCTCGATCACAGCCTGCAGTGCTTTTGCTGGATCGGGTTGCTTGCTCGAATAGCCCAACCGTTGCCCAAGGTCGTACCGCAAGTTCTGCGCAGCGCCGTTTACCGCCTGAGTAAGTGTCTCCTCGCCACTCTCGAAACGGTCAAAATCCCGCCCGAATTGCGAGGAAAGCCCCCCTCGTAATAGTCTTCCAGGTAGTTGCAGTCGAATAAGGCCAGATGAAGCTCCATGATCTCCAGCAATTGCTCAGCCCGCCCGGGAGTCTCATCGGTGACTGATGGAAAGCGCTTCGCGATCAGCCCGCTGATTGCTACCAAATAGGCTTTCCGCGCCTTGTCTTCTCGTTTTTCGAGTTCAACCCGTACCTCTTTTGCACGCTCAACGTGACGGTTGAGGTCGCGGAGGAGAACTGCAGCCCGCTTTAGCAGGTCGCGGTCATCCATATCCAGGAGCTCGCTAAGGCCGATACTGGGGGTACTGAGCTGCTCCAGCTGATTGCAGGTAGCAGTGAGCTGGGCCTGCTGGGTTTTGAGGTCACTACCGCTGCTGTATTTGAGCACTTCGAGGACCTGCGCAGAGGTAATACGTCCGTAGAGCGGGTTCGATTTGGTAGCCATACTGGGGCCTCAGATACCATAAATGAAGCATCGGCCCAGTCTCGGAGATGCGGAGCGGCTGGGCCAGTTGGGGAGCAAGCAGGACACCAGCTTACCATGGGAGGTTCTAGCAAACCGGGCTGCTACGCCGGCGCGAAGTCAGGTCGCCAGCTTCTTCGCGCGGCTGAGGTCTTGAACTCGTGAGGCCGAGATGCCTGCGAGTTTGGCCAACAACGAATGGGGGATAACACCTAGGAGATGGTTGTATCTCGCAGCTTTTGATACGCGCTCGTAGGGCTTCACGCCCAGAAAATCCCGGCGCTTTTCGATGATGCTGTAAGGAACCCCTACGATGCGGCTGATCTTGGCGATCGACATGGTGTGCAATAGGGATTCGTAACCCAGCAAAGGACCATGGAAGTCCTGCAGAGGGGCTATTTCGATGGGCTGGAGTAGAGGAGCGACTGGTTCGAACCCGAGCGACTCTCTCGCTTGCTGTACGGCATCGAGCGGAACGTCGGACACCCGAGCTATCTCTTGATCACTCACGAAGCCGAAAAGGGGCTTGTAGGCTCTCAGAGGGTGTCCGAGGGGTAGGCTTTGCTGCCGCGGTTTGGGCCTAAACACCGGCAGAATTTTTTGGGACTCTCTGTAGGCTTTCACCATGTGGGGCGAGACGCCGCATCGAGCTGCAACAGAACGATCCGAGATTACCCCCAGCAAGTGCGTATGAGGAGCGATAGCTTGCGCTACGGTGTAGGGCGGCAGTCCGTACGCTTCTCTACGGCGTTTGATGGCGTGCCTCGAAGTACCCACCTGCAGGGACAGGTGGAGATCCTTCATGGTGCCCAGTAGGTGGTCATAGTCCCGTGGTTTACCGATCGCAGCCGGATTTACGATCCTCGGTAGGCTTGCTTCCATTCAGTGCTCCAACACATGCTTAATGCCGCCGGCGCTCCGGTAAAAACTCAACTCAGTTATGCGGCAAAAAGGAACATGGTAACAGCCCTTCTACCGAGAATTCATGCCACCCTTTGGGCGGACGAGGTGATCTTTCTGACAATCCAGCACTCCACTCTGAAGGGAAAGCTCAGATAGCGAGGTCGCGGATCGTGCAACCACCCAAGGTACCGAATCCGGGTTGGATCGCTCCACAACTGGTGACTTTGACGACTCGACCTCCGCAAGGTGAATGGAGGTACGAGCTAAAGTACGACGGGTATCGCCTTTTGGTCCGGATCGATGGTGACCAGGTGCAGCTTTTCACCAAGAACGGTTTTGACTGGACCGATCGTATGCCGCGGCTTGCCAAAGACCTTAACCGCCTGGCCGTGCATTCGGCCTGGCTCGATGGTGAGGTCGTGATTCAGGAAGACGACGGTCGACCTGCCTTCCAAGCCCTGCAGTCTGCGTTCGCCTCGAAGGCCACTGATGACCTGGTCTATGTAGCCTTTGACTTGCTGTACCTCAATGGTGCGGATCTTCGGGGTGAAGCCGTCGAGCTAAGGCGACACGTCCTCGAGGCGCTTCTCGAGCATTGTCCGTAAGCGCTCCATAAACCCCACCTTTTCAAAGATGGTGTGGTGCATCAGCGATGCACTTGGGGCATGCAGTTCCACGGCAGCAGGGCTTCGTAATCCTCAACTGAGGACGCCTGCGGCAAGCGTTCCAGTGCGTGGCGCAGCCACGCATAGGGCTCTTTGCCGTTGGCTTTGGCAGTTTCGACCAGGCTGTAAAGTTGTGCACTGGCAGTGGCGCCTTTGGGCGTGTCACTGAAGAGCCAGTTCTTTCTCCCGATGACAAACGGCCGGATGGCGCGCTCGGCGGCGTTGTTGTCGATCGGCAGGTAGCCGTGTTCGACGTAGCGCTCCAGCTTGTTCCAGTTGCTGGCCAAGTAGCCGATTGCCTTGCCCAAGGCATTCTGGGTCGTCACCTGAGGCTGCGTTTTCTCTACCCAGCTTTTCAGCTGAGTCAGCAGTGGGACGCTGCGCTCCATGCGGGCAGCCTTACGATCTTCATCTCTGCTCTCCTTCAAGTCGCGCTCGACGCCATAGAGCTTGTTGATCAGGTTCAGCGCGATGTCAGCGCGTCCGGTCTTGCCCTTGGGTTGTACTTTTTGTGCTTCGACGAACTTACGGCGCGCATGTGCCCAGCAGCCCAGGCGCTCGACCCCTTCCTGCGCACCGAGGGCGTTGTAGCCAGCATAATCGTCGGTCATCACGTAGCCGCGATACCCATCCAGCAGGCGAGTGGGTACCTCCTGCGCTCGGCTGGTGGAGTAATCAAAAAGAATCACCGGCCTGTCAGGCGGGCCGCCGGTTTGTACCCACATCCAGGACTGGCTACTGGCTTCTCGATCAGGCTCTTTCAGAACCTGGACTCGGGTTTCAGATCCCGACAAGGGTAAAGTGTTGAACTCAAGGTACGTAAAAACTGGTAACAACCCATGACTGAGGATTCGATCAGGCTCAGTACAAGCTACCTGCTCACTACCTTATCGGTCCAGAGTGTTTATATAGGCTTGCAGAAGCTCTCAAGGGGTTGACATTTTCTCTGGCAAAATTAATCCGCACCGACCTGAAACTAAATCACTCCAACTAGACTTGCAGCCTTGGTTCATGGCATTGCCATACTAACACCTTCGATAACTACTATTACCACTATCGATTTCGCTCAGAGAAAATACCAACTAAAATCAACACCGATGAGAAGCGGGACTAGGTTCCCCTCCCAACTACCTAGTCCTGCGACGTTTCATCGTCCTTTGGTTTGCCGCCTGGCATCAGGCGGCTTTTTACCAACTCCGATTTTGCTATGGCGTCAACCAAAATGACGACACCGGCAATACATAGGCTCCTTGGGGTTATCATTAAAAATGACCCTCACTTCGCTATGGCCGAGAGGCCATAGCATTTTTATTGTTTATCGTAATTTCTTTACGACAATAGCACTAGCCAATTCATGGCTGTCTTAGATCAAGCTCATTTTCTTTCTGTGCGTCTGCAAGAGCGCTAATTGCATCTTGCAAGCTGTTGAACACCGGAGCCAATGCGGCAGCAATCTGGTCTGCTCGTTCAGTCGGGGTCCAAGCTCTTTTCCCGACAAACAACTCATCCCCAAATCGCGCTCTCAGCTTTGCCAACTGATTGCTCACCGCCGGCTGCTTCACCCCCAGGCATTCAGCCGCTCGGCTGACGCCTCCCTCGCGATGTACAACCAGGAATGCTATTAGACCATGAAGATCTGCTTCTAAAAGGGCACTTTCATCATATATCATTTTAAACACCCAACTCTTCTCGAGTAAAAAACGACCTGAAGCACATGCTTTTGCAATTGCTACTCAAACAATCGAGTAGTGCATAGAAGGTTGGAGTTGAATAGTGTTCAATCATGCTTTCTTCATCGCCCCAAAACCCACTAATGATGAGCGAGCTGAACTGCTTATTCAATGCAACCATCACGTAGTTCAAACAATCAGAATCGCACTTAATGACATTCACAAGCTCATCAATAGTCAACAGCACATCATCTCTCGGACGACCGACAAAGCTCACTTCCAGAGCACTAACTGACACCAGACTCATGACTTCTACTCCCGACGCAAAATTGGCAAGCGCTCGCCATCCTAATTTTGAATAAGATGCGACGAATCAATTTCAAGCTGAAAGTTAGGGCGGCTCTTCACAAAGCGCCGCCCAACTTATCACATAGACTTCGTGCTCCAGCCTCCTCCAAGAGCCTTGTAGAGTTGTACTTCGCTGTTGATTTGATTGAGCTGGTCATTCAGCAGTTGCTGCTGAGACGCGAACAGTTCTCGCTGAGCATCCAGGACAGTTAGGTAGCTATCGATACCCTGGTCATATCTCTGCTGCGCCAGATCGAAGTAGGATTTGTAATTCTCCACCAACTGGCTTTGGGCAGTGAGCTGCTTGCCATAGGTGCCTCTAGCGGCCAATCCGTCAGCAACTTCCCGAAAAGCCGTTTGGATACTTTTCTCATAGGTCGCTACGCTAACGTCCTTCTGAATCTCTGCGTAGTCGAGGTTGGCCCGCAATCTGCCAGCGTTGAAAATGGGCACGCTGATCTGCGGGGAAAAGCTCCAACTGTCAGATCCACCGTTGAACAAGCCATCCAAATCACGGCTGGCCGATCCAACCGAAGCGGTCAGGCTGATGCGTGGGAAGAACGCCGCCCGCGCTGCGCCGATGTTGGCATTGGCGGCCAACAGTTGGTGTTCGGCCGCACGGATATCGGGTCTGTTTAGCAATAGGTCTGCTGGAAGTCCGGCTGGTACGTCCCCAATCGCGCTCATTGCCAAAGGTGAGCCTTTCGGCAAGTCCTCAGGGATTTTTCCACCCACCAGCAGCTGAAGAGCATTGGCATCTTCAGCAATTCGCCGGGTGTACAACGCTTTTTGCGCCTCCGCCTGGTTCACCAGGGTACGAGCTTGCCGGACATCAAGCTCTGAAGAGGTACCAGCAACAGCGCTGGCCTCGATCATCGAAAGACTCTCGACGTAGCTATTCAATGTCGCATCGGTCAGCTCCAAGAGTGCCTGATCAGTACGCCATAGGAAGTAAGTGGTAGCCACGTCACCAATCAATGCGATTTGTACACTGTGCTGCGCTTCTTCCGTCGCCAGGTACTGCTGCAGTGCCTGGCTTGTCAGGCTCTTAATGCGGCCAAACAGATCCAGCTCATAAGCGGTAACCAAACCCACTTCGTACTGGCTGTCGATGCGAGATTGCCCTGTTGGCGACAGGTCATCCGGCAGACGACGCCGGCTACCAGATGCAGCGCCATCGAGCGTCGGGAATCGCTCTGCTCGCTGAATTTGATAGAGAGCCCTGTAGGCCTCGACATTCTTGGCCGCGACTCGCAAGTCGCGGTTGTTCTGCAGGGCAACATCCAGCAGGCGGATGAGCGCTGGGTCTTTGAAGAACTGCTTTACCTCGGGCAAAGCCGTCGATGAACCTGCTTCAGCCACCGGCCCAGTGTAAGCCTGGCCCTTTGGCCAACTTGCCTCAACGGGCGCCTCCGGCTGTCGGTAATCGGGGATCAAACTGCACCCACTCAGCATGAGCACCGCAAAAACAGGGAGAGACTTAAACTTCATGAGTCTCTACCTCGCTGGCGTTAGGTTTACGCTTCATGAATCCCTCAAACAGCTTAACAACCACGACGTAGAACAAAGGCACGAAGAAGACAGCCAGCACGGTAGCGGTGATCATGCCCCCCACAACGCCGGTAGCGATGGAATGCTGACTACCAGCCCCGGCCCCTGATGCAATAGCCATCGGCAGCACGCCGAATGTGAAGGCAAGCGATGTCATGAGGATTGGGCGCAGCCGCAATTTCGCAGCCTCTACAGCGGCTTTACCGATTGGATAGCCCTGTTTCTCGTACAGCTCCTTGGCGAATTCAACGATCAAAATGGCGTTCTTCGCAGACAGGCCGACGGTCGTCATCAAGCCGACCTGGAAGTAAACGTCAGCAGTAAGATCGCGCCACAGCGTAGCCAAGACCGCGCCGAGAATGCCCAGTGGAACCACCAAGATCACTGACACCGGTACCGACCAGCTCTCATAGAGAGCGGCCAGGCAGAGGAACACGATGAGAACAGTCAGCGCATATAGCAAAGGTGCTTGGTCGCCCGTTTGAATCTCTTCGTACGAAAGACCCGTGTAGCTCAAGCCGATGCCAGGTGGCAGCTGTTTCATGATCTCGGCGATTTCAATCATCGCGTCACCGGTGCTGTAGCCAGGTGCAGGCTCACCCAGAATGTTCAGGGCAGAGATGCCACCATAGCGTTCCAGTTTTGGAGAGCCATTGACCCACTCTGCAGTAGCAAAGGCCGAGAAAGGAACCATTTGCCCAAGGCTGTTGCGTACGTACCACTTGTCGAAGTCTTCAGGAGCAATGCGCGAAGTATCTTCGCCTTGGATGTACACCCGCTTAACACGGCCACGATCAATGAAGTCGTTGACGTACATCGATCCCCAGGCCGCCGACATCGTTTCATTGATAGCTGCAATGCTCACCTGCAGTGCACGAGCCTTCTCGTCATCAATGTTCACCTGGAACTGTGGTTCGTCATCCTTGCCGTTCGGACGGACAGCTTGGAGCTTTGGATTTTCACTCGCCAGTTGCAGGAACTGGTTCCGAGCCGCCATCAACGCCTCATGCCCAAGACCAAGGTTGTCCTGGAGATAGAGGTTGAAGCCCATGGCATTACCCATCTCCAAGATGGCTGGAGGAACGAATGCCATGACACTTGCGTCCTTGATCTTGGCGAAACGTTGATTCGCTCTCTGAGCAATGTCGAATACACTCTGCCCCTTGCCGTGACGCTCCTTCCAATCCTTGAACGTGATCAACACAAGGCCTGAGTTTTGGCCGCGGCCAGCGAAGTTGAAGCCGTTTACCGTCATGAAGTGCTCAACAAGCACCCCCTCTTCGTTGGTCAGGTACTCACGCACTTCTTGCAGCACACCCTCGGTCCGCTCAGCCGAGGCGTTAGCCGGCATGCGCACCTCAATCATCATCAAGCCCTGGTCTTCATTGGGCAGGAATGCCTTTGGGATCTCAGTAAACAGATAACCCGTGCCGCCGGTGATCAGCACGAATGCAAGCAGGTACCGACCGCGATGTTTGAGCATTGCACCAACACCCCGTTCAAAGCGCAGCGTGCCTCGGTCGAAGACTCGGTTAAACCAACCGAAGAAGCCTTTCTTCTCGTGGTGACCATGACCTTCAGGAGCTTTGAGAATGGTCACGCACAGTGCCGGAGTGAACACGAGAGCGACGAAGATCGACAGCCCCATACACACGACGATCGTGATTGCGAACTGCTGGTAAATGATGCCGGCAGAGCCACCAAAGAAGGCCATTGGCACAAACACGGCCGACAGCACCATACCGATACCCACGAGGGCCCCGGAGATTTGGTCCATCGACTTGCGAGTGGCCTCGAGAGGCGATAAGCCTTCCTCGTGCATAAGCCGCTCGACGTTCTCCACAACAACGATCGCATCGTCCACCAACAACCCGATGGCCAGCACCATTGCGTACATGGTGAGCACGTTGATGTTGATGCCGAAGTAAGGCAGCAAGGCGAATGTGGCAAGCAGCACCACTGGCACTGCCAGCGTTGGGATCAACGTGGCCCGGAAACTCTGCAGGAACAGGTACATCACCAAGAAGACCAGTACAACGGCCTCAAAGATGGTGTGCACCACCGACTCAATAGAAGCGTCGACGACGGGCGTCGTGTCGTAGGGGTAAATGACCTCAACCCCTTCAGGCAGGTATGCCTTCTGCTGATCCATCAGCTTTTTGACCGCGGCTACGGTTTCCAAGAGGTTGCCGCCAGTGGACAATCGCAACGCCAAACTGGCAGTAGGCGAATCCTTGTATTGGGCAGAGATCGCGAAGCTGTCCGCCCCAAGCTCTGCGCGGCCCACATCCTTCACTCGGACCTGGGAGCCATCTGCATTTACCTTGACCAGAATTTCTTCGAACTGGCTTGGCGTGGTCATGCGAGTCTTACCCAGAACGGTCGCATTGAGCTGCACGCCAGAGCGGGTTGGTAATCCGCCCAATTGGCCCGACGATACCTGGACGTTTTGTTCACGAATCGCAGTCGCAACGTCGGTCGGAGTCAATTGGTAGCTGTTGAGCTTGCCTGGATCAAGCCAGATGCGCATAGCGTAGGGTGAACCAAACAGCTGGAAGTCGCCGACACCGGGTATACGAGAGATTGGATCTTGCAGCTGTGAAGCAATCAGGTTGCCCAGGTCGAAGTTGTCCAACTTGCCGGACCGATCAACCAGGCTCATTACCAGGAAGAAGTTCATCTGGTACTTAACAACCCGCAGCCCCTGCCGCTGCACTTCTTCCGGCAAGCGCGGAGTCGCAAGCTGCAGCTTGTTCTGCACCTGTACCTGCGCGATGTCAGGATCAGTCCCCTGCTCGAAGGTCACGATGATGGTCATGCTACCGTCGGACGCGCTCTCTGCCGACATGTAGCGGAACCCATCCAGGCCACTGAGCTGCTGCTCAATAACCTGAACCACTGTGTCCTGGACAGTTTGTGCTGAAGCCCCCGGATAGCTCACCTGGATCGATACCGCAGGTGCCGCAATGTTCGGATATTGGCTAATCGGCATTTTTACCAGCGACAATGTGCCGGCAAGCATAGCGACAATCGCGAGAACCCAAGCAAAAATGGGCCTGTCGATAAAAAAGCGAGACATGACTGTGGCCCCCTCAGTTAGCCGAGGCTTCAGTTGTGGCAGCGAACTCAGCTACCAAATCGACGTTCTTAGCTTCTACAGCGTTGACTGCAATACCGCTGCGGACACGCTGGACACCTTCGGTGATGATTCGCTCACCAGCATTAACACCTTTGCCGATCAGCCAGGCGTTACCTACCGTGCGAAGGGTCTCGACTTCACGTGATTCGACCGTATTGTCCGATTTCACAACCCAGACAGTCGGGACACCCCGCGTATCGCGGCTGATAGCCTGCTGTGGCACCAGGATTGCCGCCTGCTGAACACCTTCCTTGAGTAGCGCATGGACAAACATGCCTGGCAGCAACTTGCGGTCTGGATTAGGGAATTCGGCACGCAGGGTGACCGACCCGGTTGTCGGATCGACGCTTACTTCCGAGAACTTGAGCACACCTGGCAACGGGTAGGCACTTCCATCATCCAGGCTCAAGCTGACATGTGCTTGGTTCTCGCCGGAGTTCTGCAGTCGACCGGATTCCAGCGCCTTTTGCAGGCCCAGAAGCTTAGTGATCGGTTGGGTCACGTCTACATAGATGGGATCCAGCTGAGTCACGGTGGCCAACGATTGGGCTTGTCCATTGGTGACGAGCGCCCCCTCCGTTACTGCCGAACGCCCAATACGCCCTGAAATGGGAGACAACACGCGGGTGTACTGGACATCAATACGAGCGACTTGATAGTCGGCCTCCGCCTGTTTCCAAGCCGCCAACGCGTCATCGTACTGCTGTTTGCTGACTGCTTTGGTCTGCAGCAGCGTTTCATAACGCCGCGCCAGGTTTTCAGCGCTAGTGCGGTTGGCTTCTGCACGGCGCAGTCGCGCCTCGTAGGTACGGGGGTCAATCTGATACAGCTGCTGCCCCAGTTTGACTTCAGCACCCTCGACAAACGAACGCTTCTCGAGAATACCTGAAACCTGAGGTCGCACTTCTGCAACTCGGTAAGCCGAGGTACGTCCTGGCAGGTCAGTGGTTAAAGTCAGCGCTTGCGAACGCACCGTGTAGACACCCACCTCAGGGGGCGTAACGGCCACGCTTGACTGCTTTTGTTCTCCGCACCCGGTTATCAGCATCAGCGCAACGAAGGGCATCACGTGTGTTGCACGCAAAGGTCGTAAGTTTATCACCAGTTGGCTCCATGTCTCCGCCCCTATACCGAGGCAGGTGGTCTCAGATTCGCAATGTGGGCAAGTGTACCATTATGCGGTACGATGGATGCAAGCGAGCCAGAACGACCGTCGGTCGCAGTGATATGGCATCAGCGTTCAGGAGAGGTGACTGGCTTGAGTGGACAGGGAGCTCTAAAGTGACGGCCAAATAGAGAAATGCGGCAGAGACGGTCCGCGCAGAGGAATCGATATGAATCAATCAGACGAAAATGGTGCGAAGGCTGGAGGCATTCAGGTTATTGCCCGAGCGGCCTCCATCATGCGTGCGCTTGGCAACCATCCACATGGCCTAAGCCTGGCCGCCATCGCACAGGTTGTTGGATTACCCCGCTCGACAGTGCAACGAATCATCTACGCGCTCGAGGAAGAGTTTCTGGTGGAAGCGCTCGGCCCGAGCGGTGGCTTCCGACTTGGTCCCGCGCTGGGCCAGCTCATCAATCAGGCGCAGGCCGACATTCTTTCGTTAGTAAAACCTTACGTACGCGCGCTTGCAGATGAGCTCGACGAATCGGTCTGCTTAGCCTCGCTTGCAGGAGACAAGATTTATGTCTTAGACCGCATTGTCTCCGAGCGAGAACTGCGGGTTGTATTTCCTATTGGGATCCACGTCCCAGCTGCAGCAACCGCTGCTGGTAAAGTGCTCCTCGCGGCTCTCCCCGAAGAATCGCTTCAAACAGCACTCGCCAAGCAGCTTCCTGTCTATACTCCCAACACACTGGGGCGTCAGGATCTGATTGAGCAGCTGAAAGAAGTCAGAGTGAGCAGTGTGGCAAGTGATATCGATGAGCACATTGATGGTGCGTGCTCGTTCGCAACCTTGTTGGATACCTATCTTGGCTACTACTCGCTCGCTGTAGTAATGCCAAGCTCCAGGGCCAGATTGCAATCTGACGCGATTAAAGAATCGCTTCTGCTAAGCAAGCAGAACATTGAGCGCGCGATTGGTCGTGCCTCGGAGAAAACGAGCTGAAGTCGATGGCCAGGAAGACCGCTGCCGAGGCTGAGGAGACTAGACAACGCATTATTGACGCCGCTGTAGAGATATTCGCTTCCCAAGGCGTTTCAAACGCTACGCTAGATCAAATAGCAAAAAAGGCTGGCGTCACGCGTGGTGCGGTCTACTGGCATTTCAACGGGAAGCAGGACGTACTCCAGGAGGTGCTGTCATCTCGACAGCATCCACTTGAGTTGGAATTTTCGCCCGAAAAGGGGATCGAGACCTCTTGGGAGGAAGTTGTTACTTCCATGCTGGAGTCGGTCCATAGTCCCGAATCAAAACACTTCTCGGAGATACTGATTTTCCAAGGTTTTGATGAGTCAGGTCTGATCCACCATCGCATGGTGCAGGCAAGCAACCGGTTTCTGCAGTACATTCATCAGGTTCTTCGGAATGCAATTGCCCAAGGTGAGCTTCCGCCGACTCTGGACCTTCAAACCGCAATAGCTGTCATCAAGGGACTGGTCACTGGTCTGCTCTATGAGGGACTACGAAGCAGCGAACAGCCGCCACAAGTGATTAAGGCAGCGCTCAAATCATTCTTGGCCTTGCTCAAGGAACCTCCTCTCTACATGGTGTGCGAGGAGGCTCGGCAAGCCTGACCACATCAGTGTGTCGCTAAGCGTAGTGTCGATAGTACAGTCAATTACTGTACACACCGGGGCCGGCTATCCAACTTTGAAGTGCTCGACCAAGCCTTGTTGATTCTCGACTTGAATCCTGAGCTCATGACTGGCAGTAAATGATTCGTCCGCCAACCTAGAGATGTGATTTGCAGTGTTATCGATCTTCGTCATGCTTTGCTGAATCTCGCTTGCAACGATGGCTTGTTGTTCAGCGGCACTTGCGATCTGCGCACTCATGTCATTAATCTTCAGAACTGAACTGGCAATATTGCTTAGTGCTTCACTGACACGTTCAGATTGACTCACACTATCAGCGGCTTTACCTTTACTTGAGTTTATAGAGTTAACCGCGTCTTGCGTACCCTGGTGGAGAAGCGCAATCAGGCTCTCAATTTCGGAAGTAGCCTTTTGAGTTTTCTGAGCAAGCGCCCTCACCTCATCAGCGACCACGGCAAATCCGCGACCTTGCTCACCCGCTCTTGCAGCTTCAATTGCAGCATTTAACGCTAGCAAATTAGTCTGTTCGGCAATGCCGCGAATAACCTTCAAAATCTGGCCTATATTATCACTCTCTGACGCCAGCTTTCTCACTACCTCTGCAGCATTGGAAATTTCTTCGGCCAATGATCTAACTGCATTGGAATTGACCGAGACAACTTGAGCTCCTACGCCGGCCTGTTCATTCGCATAGCTTGCAGATTCAGACGCCTCACTCGCGCTGCGGGCGATTTCTTGCGTAGTTGCGGCCATTTCGTTAATGGCGGTAACAACAAGTGAAATTTCTTCCCTCTGGGAGTTAAGCCCATTTTTCGTTTGCTCAGCGTTGCCGGTCGATGCAATTGAGGAAAGTCGGACCTGGCGAACAGACATGATGATCTGTTTAACCATATGCTGTAACTTATCAAGAAAACCGTTAAGATTGGTAGCGACACCACCCACTTCATCGTTCCTCTTGATATTCAACCTGCCCGTCAAATCACCATCACCGGCAGCTACTTCATAAAGCATTTGTCGAAGGTCTCGTATAGGTGTAACGATCCTTACGCTGAGCCACAACATTGTAACTATTCCAAGCGTTCCAAGAAGCCCCCCAAAAATTCCCAGAGAGAGTATAGAGTTATCACTACTTTGACGGAGATCCTTTTGTAGATGCAGTAACTCCGACTCGACGGCTTCCAACGGAAGCCTGATCATGATCGTCCAGTTGGTTTCACTACCAGCAACCGCGAACGGCATGAACAGCTCAACGACACCAAGGGCTCTATCCAGTTTGTAAGCTGAACTCTGCTTGGAGCGTTCGTATAGTTCCACCTCGTCGCTGTTGAGGATCTCATTCACGCTGTGAGTGATGAGGCTATTGTCCTTACTGTAGGCGATGACTCTTCCATTCTTCCCAATAATTGCCACTTCACCGACGCCCGACATCATCTTCTCGTTAGATGTTTCAGCTAGACCTTGTATAAAGGCAATCGAAGGAGCATTGGTCGCAATGCCGACAAAATTTCCGGCAACAATTATCGGGCTAGAGAAAACTGGTAATAAAAGCTGACCCTTGTCTGTGCCATAGCTTCTGGGATCAAGAACGCATAGCGTTCTCTTTTCTTTAGGGCATAAATAATACTCACCCTTGCGAAACCCTTCAGCAGCCACCTCTGGATTGCCCATGTCAGTCATTGATATCAGGATAGGCCCTGACGCAGTTTTTAACCAGGCGGGTAAAAAACGACCTTGCTCATCATGACCAGGCTGTCCACGATGAGCCCCATCATTATTATCAAGCCCCCCTGGCTCTAAACCTATACCAATAGTTAATAGATCTGGATTGCTCTCCATGAAACTTTTAAGTATGTCTGTTAGGGCTTTCCGGCTTACCCCTGCCAGCGATTCTTGCTGAGATTGAGATGACACGACATCTGCAAGAGCTTTTGTTACCAATGCTGCGTTAGCCAAACCCGCCGAAATCTTTTCGGCTTGCTGACCAGCGTTTGCAAACAAATATTTCTCGATATTGTTTTCCTGCAATCCTTGAACTCGATGACTGACCAGCTCAAAGACCTCAGAATTAATTTTGTAGACTGCAGCCAAAAACGACAGAACTGCAACCAGCAGTATGGAGCCAGAATAGATAGCAATTGACGAGCGTATAGACTTCATTGTTATTTTGTCTCCACGAATATCGCGACTACTGCCTCTGGAGTCAATTTCAAATGCAAGATGGCCTTTATGGTGCGGCGAAAGAAGCCGACTGACCTTCTTCCGCCTCACTCAAGCAGCAACAATAGGCGTTCCGCGATTGTCGCAAAAGCTGTCGGACATTCTAAATGTCGAGAGAGGTTCTTTTAGATTGCCAGTGCTCGCTCACGCAACTCGCTGTTCAGGATGCGGTCGTTCTCGCTGTAGTCGACCGGGCAGTCGATCACGTGCACGCCCGGATTGGAGATACAGTGATCGAGCAGCGGCTGCAGTGCATCTGCACTCTCCACCCGATACCCGTGGGCGCCGTAGGCTTCGGCGTACTTGACGAAGTCCGGATTGCCGTAGTCCAGGCCGAAATCGGTGAAGCCCATGTTGGCCTGCTTCCAGCGGATCATGCCGTAGCCGTCGTCACGCAGGATCACCACGGTGATGTGCATGCCCAGACGTACAGCCGTTTCCAGCTCCTGGCTGTTCATCATGAAACCGCCGTCACCGCAGACCGAAATCACCGGGCGGTCCGGATGCACCAGGTGCGCGGCCATGGCCGATGGCAAGCCAGCGCCCATGGTGGCCAAGGCGTTATCCAGCAGCACCGTATTCGGCTTGTGCGCCTTGTAGTTGCGGGCAAACCAGATCTTGTAGATGCCGTTGTCCAAGGCGACGATGCCTTCGGAGGGCAGCACGCGGCGGATGTCGGCGACCAGGCGCTGTGGGTAGACTGGGAAGCGGTCATCGTCAGCGCCTTCGGCGATTTGCGCTTCGTTGGCTTCACGGATGGCCATCAGGCGGGTGAAGTCCCAGTGCGAAGTGTCGTTCAGGGCTTCGCTGATCTGCCAGACGGCGTTTGCTATGTCGCCGATCACTTCGACCTGCGGGAAGTACACGGCATCGACTTCGGCGGAGCGGAAGCTGATGTGGATGACTTCGGTGCCGCCACGGACCATGAAGAATGGCGGCTTCTCGATCACGTCGTGGCCGATGTTGATGATCAGGTCGGCTGCTTCAATGGCGCGGTGGACGAAGTCACCGGACGAAAGCGCAGCGTTGCCGAGGAAGCGCGGGTGGCGCTCATCGACCACGCCTTTGCCCATCTGGGTGGTGATGAACGGGATGCCGGTCTTGTCGATCAGCTGCTTGAGGACCTTGGCGGTCATCTTGCGGTTGGCACCGGCGCCGATCACCAGGATTGGGCTGCGCGCGTTCTGCAGTTTCTCAACCGCCGCTTCGATAGCCTTGTGCTCGGCCAGCGGGCGGCGATGCAGGCTTGGAGGGATCGGTAGAGCGTCAGTCTGCTCGGCAGCAATATCTTCCGGCAGCTCCAGGTGCACGGCCCCTGGCTTTTCTTCTTCAGCCAGGCGGAACGCTTCGCGCATACGGGCCGGGATGTTGTCGGCCGAGGCGAACTGGTGGGTGTACTTGGTGATGGGGGCCATCATGCCGCACACGTCAATGATCTGGAAGCGACCCTGCTTGGACTTCTTGATCGGCTTCTGGCCAGTGATCATCATCATCGGCATGCCGCCCAGGTAGGCGTAGGCACTGGCGGTGACCAGGTTGGTCGCGCCAGGGCCCAGGGTCGACAGGCTGACGCCGGTCTTGCCGGTCAGGCGGCCGTAGGTGGCGGCCATGAAGCCCGCGGACTGCTCGTGGCGGGTCAGGACCAACTTGATCTTCGACTTGCGCAAGGATTCCAGCAGGTCAAGGTTTTCCTCACCCGGAATGCCGAACACATATTCGACGCCTTCGTTTTCCAAGCACTGCACAACAACATCGGCGGCCTTAGCCATAGATAACCTCATCGCACTTAAGGCAGTTCATCACCCACAGAACAACACTCATCAGCAAAGCATTGCTGACATCGGGGATCAGGAACATTCAGTTTTGGTAGCCGTGCTAGGAACGCGTGGGACCACGCGGATGACGGCACTCTTTATGGCTGAGGAATCATTCCCCAGATGAAAAAAGACCCGGCCGAAGCCGGGCCCAGAGAAACACTTACCCGAGCACGTTCTGAAGTGCTTGCTGGAGTTGGACCACAGCCTCATCGGCAGTCCAGACAGCATCGCTTTGACGCCATGCAACATAGCCATCAGGCCGCACAAGGATGGCGCCGGCTTCATGGACTTCGCGCACAGACTGCCAATCGCAGTAGAGGTCTGCAGTGCCTTTGGCACCCGTGATGACGATTTTTAGGAACGGCAACTCCAAGCGCTTAGCCGCATCAACCCACGCCTGCCCCGCAAGACCGGTGATCAACGTCATTTTCCCTTTACCCACAACGTCGAGCGTAGATACTCGATGGCCAGTCTCATTTACCAGCCAAGCATGCGGGAGCTTCGCACCAGGACGAGTCGTTGCCTGCAGGTAGAGCTCTTTGTCGCGAGCCCATACTTCCTCGCCATCACTTGGGTCAGCCATCACTGCTGAGGATTCATAGCGCTGATTCAACTCAACACCTTGGGCGTTGAATTCGCGACTCTTGATTTCGAGCGCTTTCTGCAGATTCATGCGGACCTCTACCCCAGCTGGGCTTGGATCGCGCATTCGCTCCAGGAGCTTGGCGATAGTGTCGACACCCTTACCGAAGTTGAAGCATTCCTTCAACAACGCATAATCTTTACGCGACTGATTCGCACGCGCCACAATCTGCTTACCTACAGGCGCACGCTCAGCCGTATAGCTTCCAAGTAGCTCTGGGCCCGCGAAGCCTTGAATTACATAGGCCAACTTCCACGCAAGGTTGAAACCGTCCTGCATACAGGTATTCGAACCCAGCCCACTGGATGGCGGATGACGGTGGACCGCGTCACCGGCACAGAACACACGACCTCGTGAATACGAGGTGGCATGTGCCTGGTTTACGTACCAAGTCGACATGCGTTCAATCTGAACTTCCAAATCAGGGTCACCGACCAACAAGCGAATTTTCTGCAGAACCGCTTCTGGCGAGAGGTCTGGGGAACCTTTGGTCATGTCAAAGCCCCACCCGGCAATCCACTGATCCCACGGGCGGATAGCGCGCAACAAGCCCATGCCGATCTCCCCAAAGCCAGCCTCTGGTGTGGCAATCCACTGCAAAATGCTAGGACGGTGCTCAACATACTTGCTTAGGTCGGCATTGAAGATCACATAAGCAGTACCTGCCCGTGCCATCTCACCTTCGATCGGCAGGCCAATTTCTTTGGCGACTTTGGAGTTAGCTCCGTCGGCACCGACCAAGTATTTGGCTCGCACCTGGTACTCCGCACCAGTGAGCACGTCTTTCAAGAGAGCGGTTACACCTTCGGAGTCTTCCTCGTGACTCATGTACTCGGTGTTGAAGCTGACCTGAGCGCCACGAGCCGCAGCGTTCTTGAGCAGGATTGCTTCCATCTCCGGCTGGATCAGGTCCAGCATGGTGCAGGGGCTACCTTGAACGTAATCGCCTTTGCGCTTGTCACCGGTACCCCAAGTACGCATGCGGGCGATTTCTTCACCCGCCAGGCTTGTGGTGAACAACGTGTCACCCATCTGATCCCATGGGGTAGCAGCTCTCACCACCTCGTCTTCCAAGCCCAAGTCACGCACAACCTCCATGGCACGCTGGTTAGTAATGTGCGCTCGTGGAGAGTTGGCCAACCAATTGAACATGGTGACCATTTTGACTCGGACACCGTAAGTGGCGAGTGCCAAGGCAGTAGTTGCACCTGCGGGGCCGGTGCCGATGACCAAAACATCGGTATCGAAGCTGTTGGAGGTAGTCATTTCTTATTCTCCAGGCATTATGTAGTGGTCAACTAATCCCGGACACGACGTTAAGTTTTTTCTCGGCCTGAGCCGGCGTTAGCCCGCCATTAAATTGATGAGGCCGTATCCAGTTGTAGCGATGCATCAAATAATGACTGATGTCTCGTTGTGCCTGCTGAACCGACATATAACCCACTGAAGGTATCCACTCGGTTTTCAAGCTGCGAAATACTCGCTCCATCGGCGAGTTGTCGTAGCAATTGCCCCGGCGACTCATGCTCTGGCTGATGCGGTACCGCCACAGACGCTGACGGAAGTGGCGACTTCCATATTGCGATCCCTGATCCGAATGAAACAGCAGCCCTTGAGGCTTCCCGCGTTGCTCATAGGCCATATCCAGTGCTTTGGTGACCAAGTCAGCATCCGGGTTTCCTGATAACGCCCAGCCCACTATCCGGCGAGCATAGAGATCCATAACCACGGCCAGGTAGTGCCATTTCCCTTGCGCCCAGATGTAGGTGATGTCACCGCACCAAACCTTGTTTGGCTCGGGAACATCGAATTTACGATTCAGTGTATTTGGAATGTCAGGCCGCTCGACCGTTGCTTTTTTGTAGGCATGCGAGCCAGGCTGCTTGCTGATCAACCCCAGTTCCCGCATCAAGCCTCGCACCTTGAAACGCCCGATCTGCTCGCCATCATCCTGCATCATCGACACGATACTTCGGCTGCCAGCAGCGTTTCGGCTCTGGGTGAACAGTTCGTTGACTCGACTGCGTAATCGAATTCTCTCAACGCCCGGAGAACGCCGCCTGAGGTGATGGGCGTAGTAAGTCGAACGGGTGATTTCGAACACCTCGCACAAGCAGTCAACAGGTTCATGGGCGCTTAGCTGATGGATCAGTGCGAACGCTCGAGATCTTCCGACATCAAGAGCGCGGTAGCCTTTTTTAATATCGATTTCTCTCGTTCAAGACGGGCGATTCGGGCTTCCAGTTCCTGGATCTTTTGCTGCTCTGGGGTGAGCGCCTTGCTCTGCGGGGTGACGCCTGTGCGTTCCTGCAGAAGCTGACTGACCCAACGGCGCAGGGCCGACTCGCCAATGCCGAGTGAACGACTGGCTTCGATGCAGCTGTAATTTTGTTTGAGTACGAGGTCAGCAGCCTCGCGTTTGAATTCAGCGGAAAAGACACGACGTTGCTTGGTCATCTGACACCTCGATATGGCGAGCATTCTCGCCTAAATGAGTGTCCGGTTTCATTAGACCACTACATTACATAGTGATGCTCAGAACTTGCACGCAAGCCCGGAACACGTCTGACAGACCCCGAAGTGCGCCCAGCAAGCTGTCGCCGCCGAGTCGCCATTCGAGAGATAGATTTATGGGGAGAGTAGAGTCCTACTTCAGCCGCGCGCGGGGCCGAGTGGACCGGATGAGGGATGGGCGATTCATGGTACCTCCTGATCTTGTATTTTTTTTCAGGCCATCAGAGCGTCTGTTCAGCGTGATCGCTGGTTGGACAGAACGCTCAAGTCATGCTTGCATGCTAGCATGCAAGAAAATCAGTCGCAATCGTCCAATGCTGCCTTTCGTCTCTGAAATCGATCGAAAAAAAAGCCACGTGGTGAGCACGTGGCTAAAGGGTGTCGCACGTAGGAGGGTCTACGTAAGCTTCACCAAAGGGCAAAGGTGTAATCGATGTTCACACGCAGCTCGTTGTCATCTCGGTGCGTAGCTCCTGGTCCAAAGTCATTGCGGTACCAGGCGTGCCTAACCCTGAAAGCAACGTCTTTGAAAGTGCCGCTCTGGATCACGTAGGAAAGCTCAACGTCTTTCTCTGTCTCCTTCAGGTTGTTGCCGCCCAGCTTCGGTAGATCGATGTTGTCACCACTGACATAGCGCAGCATTCCCTTGAGCCCAGGGATGCCCGCGCCCACGAAATCGTAGTCATATTTGACCTGCCAGCTTCTCTCCTTAGGATTAAGGAACTCCGAGCTCAAAGTCCCTTCAGTGATGACAAGAGGCTCGGTCCCAAACAGGTAAGGCATAGCCGTGTCACCGGTTAACTGCATATACCCAGCGCCCAAGCGGTGCACACCCAGTTGGTAGGTGAGCATCAACGCGATATTCCGGTTGTCTACCTTTCCGGCCTTCGAAGCACCGTCTTCGCGCGAATCATAAAAGCGGAAATCTGAGATCAATCGGCCAGGTCCGATTTCGCGGTTGTCCAGAAAACCGAAGTAGTTTTTGTCGTAGATATCTTCAAGCTGCGCGTAGTAGTACTTGAGGGTAAGGTTCTTCGACCACGCGTAATCTCCCCCTAGGAAGTAGAAGGCATCGGATTCAGCCGCTCCATTGAAGCGGCCATTAGGTGCCGATACCCGCATCTTCTGGTAATCGGTCGAGTCACGCAGATTTATCCGATCAAGCCATCCGGCATGCAGCGAGAGTCCATCAATGTCCTGCGAGCGTAAGTAGGTTCCGCGGAAGGTCTGCGGCAGCAAACGGGTTGGACTCGCAAAGGCGACTGGCAAGAATGTGCTGACGGTGCCGTATTGAAGCTCAGTCTTAGAGATCTTCATCTTGGCCGTTAAACCCAACTCGGAATAATCCTTGGCCGGCTCTCTGGTTCTGGCCGAGAACGGCAACAAACCTGTGCCGACCCGATCACTCGACGAGTCCAGACGCAAGCCCATCATGGCTTGGGCATCCACACCAACGCCCACCGGCCCGTCAGTAAAGCCGGAGGTAAAATTGACGATGAATCCTTGGGCCCATTCTCGTGCAGCAGCCTGCGGGGTTTCGTTGATATAGTTGCGGTCAAAGTAGTAGTTGCGCAGGGTGACCTTGGCTTTCGAGTCTTCGATGAATCCCGCCGCCTGGATGGAGGTCGCCTGCGCTGCAAGCAAGCCCGCTAGGGCCGCAGTTCTAGATTTGCTCATGTCGTTCTTCTTTTTTTGTTCTTGTTGGTGAAGCTGGATGGGCTCAAACCACTGAAGCTTTCAGCTCAGGACCCTTTTTCAGCGACGACAGATAAATCAATGAGATGGCGGCGAGCACGATTCCAGGTGCAGAAGCCAACATCACACCGCTTGCACCCGCTCCGAGAACCATCATTTTCCCCACGACTAGTGGCCCGGCCATAGCACCTACACGACCAACGGCCACTGCAGCACCCGTTCCGGTTGCGCGACCATTAGCGGGATAGAATTGAGGTGCTAGCGCGTAAAGCACGCATTGCCCGCCAGTTGTGAAGATCCCCGCGAGGAACCCGGCGCCAATCATGGCTGGCAGGGAGATAGCAGCAGTCAGGCACGCGAGAGAAACCAGGATGCCGCCATAAACCAAACCTGACATGGCCCAGATCGGAAGGCGGTCCATTGCAACACCCAACATCAAGGTCCCAACTGCAGCACCCAACTGCATGGACAATACAACGATGCTTGCCTCACTCGGTTTGAAGCCCTGTCCGATCAAAATGCTCGGCAGCCAGTTGATGAGGATGTAGGTGACCATGAGGGTGAAGAAGAAGCTAACCCATAACAACAAAGTGATTTTGAGCGTCCCACCGTCGACCAAAATGCTTTTGGCAGTAGGGATTTCGGTCGTAGCGACCTGAGCATTTGCTTGCTTGTACAGATCAGGGAGATAGAGAAGCAGCAACGGAACGATAACTAGGGGGACAATTCCGCCTACGTAGAAAACCAGTTTCCAGCCTACGCCTAGATCGAGAAGGCCAATGGCTGCTGCCAATGCCGCCCCCAGCGGAACACCGCAGTACATCAAGCTGACTGCCGTTCCACGCATGCGCTCGCCAGCCGCCTCAGACGCCAGGGCAATCAGATTTGGCAAAGATGCCCCTAATCCCACCCCCGTCATCAGCCGAGCAAACAGCAGCGCGTTGAAGCTCCAGGCGATTGTCGTGACGAGCGAGAACACACCGAACAGCGCCACCGAGACGATGAGTACTTTTTTTCGACCGTAACGGTCGGCAAGCCGGCCCCCAACAAAGGCACCTGGCAGCATACCGAGAACACCGACACTGAAAACCCAGCCCATCTGCAGTTTGTCCAGACCGAAATCGGCAGACATACCATGTGCTGCGATTCCCGGCGCTTGGAGGTCTAAGCCCTCCATTAAGGCAACCAGAAAGCACAATGCGATAGTGATGAAGAGTTTGGTCTTATCCGTTTTGTCAGTCATAGCAACCCCTTCCAAAGCTCTCAGAAAACTTCGGAACACAAAGTGATTGGTGTGAAACGCTGGAAAGTCAGGTAAGCGAAGACACGCTCATCAGACACTCACAATGTGAGAGGTGCACTCAACTGCGTGCAACGTATTACGGGGTGTTGAAGACAATTCTTTGGCAAGGCATTCATGTTGTTATCTCTCTTAGGATGGTCTGAAGTAGCCCC
>NZ_JAEILC010000143.1:0-27868 GCF_016307435.1 Pseudomonas sp. S4_EA_1b
ATTTAAAAATACACAAGCCATAAGGCTGGTACAGATCCTGCTCTTACCCAGTACCTCGCGGCATTTAGCATCGCCCGAGTGTTCTGGATGAACCTGCTACAGCACTCATCAAAAAATCAGAGAGAAAAATAATGAAATCCGCACTGAAGAACTTTGTTCCGGGCGCCTTAGCCCTCCTGCTGCTGTTCCCCGTTGCCGCCCAGGCAAAAGAAGTTGAAGCCAAGACCAAACTGTCCAACGTGGTGATTCTCGCCACCGGCGGCACCATTGCCGGCGCCGGCGCCAGTGCCGCTAACAGCGCCACCTATCAGGCGGCCAAGGTCGGTATCGAGCAATTGATCGCCGGTGTTCCTGAGCTTAGTCAGATCGCCAATGTGCGCGGCGAACAAGTGATGCAAATTGCGTCCGAAAGCATCAACAACGAGAACCTGCTGCAACTGGGTCGCCGCGTTGCGGAGCTGGCCGACAGCAAAGACGTGGATGGCATCGTGATCACCCACGGTACCGACACCCTGGAAGAAACCGCCTACTTCCTGAACCTGGTAGAGAAAACCGACAAGCCTATCGTAGTGGTCGGCTCGATGCGCCCAGGCACCGCCATGTCGGCGGACGGCATGCTCAACCTGTATAACGCAGTGGCCGTGGCCGGCAGCAAAGATGCACGCGGCAAAGGCGTACTGGTGACCATGAACGACGAAATCCAGTCCGGTCGTGACGTCAGCAAGATGATCAACATCAAGACCGAAGCCTTCAAGAGTCCATGGGGTCCCCTGGGCATGGTGGTTGAAGGCAAGTCCTACTGGTTCCGCCTGCCGGCCAAGCGCCACACCATGGACTCGGAGTTCGACATCAAAACCATCAAGAGCCTACCCGATGTGGAAATTGCCTACGGCTACGGCAACGTGAGCGACACTGCTTACAAGGCCCTGGCCCAAGCTGGCGCGAAAGCCATCATCCATGCCGGTACCGGTAACGGCTCGGTGTCTTCCAAAGTGGTGCCGACTCTGGTGGACCTGCGCAAGCAAGGCGTGCAGATCATTCGTTCTTCCCACGTCAACGCGGGTGGCATGGTGCTGCGTAACGCCGAACAGCCTGACGACAAGTACGACTGGGTCGCAGCCCTGGACTTGAACCCACAGAAAGCGCGGATTCTGGCAATGGTCGCCCTGACCAAGACCCAGGACAGCAAGGAGCTGCAACGGATGTTCTGGGAATATTGATTTCTAAACATCTTCTGTAGGAGCGAATTCGCTCCTACAGCCCCTCCTCCCCTCCCCCCATCAAACATCCCGAATTGCTGACAGAAGAACTTCCAGAAATTTAAGCAGTTGCGAAATTGCCTACAGCTAAATACTGTATGCACGTACAGCTAAATAAGGAATATTCCGTGGCAAAATCTTCTGCAGCACTGCCGACAGCACCTGATGCCTATGAACGCCTGGCCGTTCGTGTGCAAAAGATCATTAACTCGACCCAGGCTCAGAAAGCCAAGGCCGCCCTCATCTTCCGCCTGCCGGATGAGCCTGAAGAGCAATGGCAGCGCCTGCTCGAGGAAATCGCTGAAAACGATAATGTCACCCTCGCCTACCGCGACGACGGCGGCGTACAGATTTTCTGGGTTGTGCCGAAGGAAGATTGAGTCAATGAGTGCCCGTTTTATTGCTGTCTGTTGCCTGTTTTTTGCCATTTCCGCCCATGCCCAAGCGCCGCGCACTTTCAGCGAAGCCAAGAAAATTGCCTGGAAGCTCTACGCCCCGCAATCCACCGAGTTCTATTGCGGCTGCAAGTACACCGGCAATCGCGTGGACCTGAAAGCCTGCGGGTACATTCCACGCAAAAACGCCAACCGCGCCGCGCGAATTGAATGGGAACATATAGTGCCGGCATGGCAGATAGGCCATCAGCGCCAGTGCTGGCAGAACGGCGGTCGCAAGAACTGCACGCGCCATGATGATGTGTTCAAGCGCGCCGAAGCGGATTTGCACAACCTGGTGCCTAGCATTGGCGAAGTAAACGGCGACCGTAACAACTTCAGCTTTGGTTGGCTGCCGGTACAGAGTGGGCAATACGGTTCATGCCTGACACAGGTGGACTTCAAGGCCAAGAAGGTCATGCCGCGCCCATCGATTCGCGGAATGATCGCGCGTACCTATTTCTACATGAGCAAGCAGTACGGTTTGCGCTTGTCGAAACAGGATCGCCAATTGTATGAAGCCTGGAACAAGACCTACCCCGTACAGGCCTGGGAGCGCCAACGCAACCAGACCGTGGCTTGCGTGATGGGGCGCGGTAATGAGTTTGTCGGCCCGGTGAACCTCAAAGCATGCGGTTGAACATGGGCGGGAGCCCCCGCCCAATCGGCCCGTTACTGGGCGGCCTTGTGCTCGATGACTTGGGACTCGGTGTCGTTCTTCTTGGCCCGCGCGAGTTTTTCAGTGAGCAGTGCCTGCTTGGCTTCTGCTTCCTCCTTGGTTGCGAACGGCCCTAGAAGCACTTCGTCCTTGCCGTCCACTTTCACGATATAAAAATTGAAACCATGTTCCAGCAACCAGGCGGTGAGGTCAGTGATCGCCTGCAGCTTGTGGTCCGGTGGACCTACCCGTACATCCCACTCCTGCACAGCAATCGCGCCGGTCTGTGGTTGGCTTTCGCTCACGGCAGGCTTGGCCTTGGGGGTATCGACGGGCTTGCCTTCGCCACAGCCGGCCAGCGCCAACACCATCATTGCCATCACTACTTTACGCACTGCCCTGCTCCTTTAAGGATTAAAGAGGCGACTTTATCATCCACTGTCTATTCTGGCCGTCATAAACGTTGGATTAAACAATGCGAATGATGTATCGCAGACCTGTATGATGCGCCCATGGGAATTAATGTTGCCTCTATGCGTCCTAAAGAGGCAGTCACAGGGAAGCGCTTAGCAGTAAGCTATACACATCCGACACCTGCCCTGTCTGAAACATGTGTCCTTAAAAGTAATCAAGGAGAAGTCCATGCTTATACTCACCCGCAAAGTTGGTGAAAGCATAAACATCGGTGATGACATCACGATCACCATCCTGGGCGTCAGCGGCCAGCAAGTACGAATCGGCATCAACGCACCGAAAGACGTTGCCGTGCATCGCGAAGAGATCTATCAACGTATCCAGGCTGGCCTGACTGCTCCGGACAAAAACCAGACGCCTTGAAACGCCCTCAGTAGCCAGCCCTTTCGTGCACGGTAACGGCTGGCGAAAACTCTTCCCAACGGCCTGCGTTTCGGACGTGGCCAGCATCGCCAGCAAGTCGGTCCACGCGACAAGATGGAACAATCTTCGGGACCGGAACTTGTTACGTCATTTACAGCCGAAACTCCTGACTGACTTCCTCCATGTGCACTCGGGAGCACGTACATGAGGTCTGATACCGCATCGCCGCGCTTTTCCAGATCCTGGCTGATCGCCTTGCTGATAGGGCTGGCTTTTATCGGCCTGGAATTTGTAATCAGGTTTGAAATTGCAGGCAGCGCTCCCACCGATCAGCATTCGGCGCTGGACCTGACGCTACTGCTATGCGGTTACCTGTTTATGTTCTGCCTCAAGCCTATACAGAAGGTTGTACACCGCAGATTCTGTCAGCGCAGCCCTGGAAAAACGTCACGTCCATAGTCACGTATCAGCTAGCAGATTGCCGGTATTTACAGTGTCGCATCGCGGCCTATGCTTGGTGTGTTTACCCGTTAGTTGAAGGCCTGAAACCGATGGATACCCTCAGCCGATCAGAAATCGAATCCGCCCTCGCAGCCCGCTTACCCAGTTATGCGGTTGCCTGCACGCTACACGCTGACGGCACCTTGTCCGTGGTGCTCAGCGGCCCGGAGACAGATCATTTCGCAATCACCGGGATCGTACGCGCGCACTATCGCGGCGCCGAAGCGATTGCACGACTGGCTAATGAGATTCTTCGCGAAATGGTGGTGTCACGACGCGGCATGAGGAGCGAACGCATGCATGCGCCGCCCAACGCGATTGCGTGGCAAGAAAGCCAAGACCCGTAAAGGTCTTGGCTTTCTTGTATCAACCCGCCTCGTTGTGCAAGGTCAACCAGCCCTCGGCATTCCGCCGCACCTGCAGCCGCTCATACCCACCAATGGTTGGGTGTTGTGTCGCCAACTGCTTGAGGTGGGTCGCAGTCACCACCATCACATCCGCGCCCGCCGCCTCACCTGCGCGAATGCCCACCGACGCATCCTCAAACACCAGACACTCCTGCACCGAAACGCCCAAACGCTGGGCGCCCAGCACATAACAGGCCGGATTCGGCTTACCGATGGCGACATCTTCTGCCGTCACCATCACCGTCGGCGGCGCAATGCCCGCCGCTTGCAGCCGGCGCATTGCCAGTTCCCTGGGCGCCGACGTCACCAACGCCCACTGATCGGCAGGCAGGCGGTCGAGAAACGCCGCAGCACCGGGAATCGCAACCACGCCATGCACATCGTTGATTTCAGCTTCGGTGATCCATTGCGCTTCAGCGTGCGGGTCGACGCCGGGTAACCCCTGGCGCGTGATGGTATCGATGGCGCGGGCGCCATGGATGGTGGTTAAAAACGCCGCCACATCCAGACCGTGACGTTCGGCCCAGCGGCTCCACACACGCTCGGCGGCGGCGATGGAGTTGAGCAGGGTACCGTCCATATCAAACAGGAAAGCACGGTAAGAACGGGCAAATACAGCTGGAGCACGGATGGACACTGGGGGCTTCCTCGTGGGCGGTAACGCATGATCGACCGCTGCAATCTACGGGGCTACCCGATGGCTGTAAACGCCACCACGCCTGAGCCAGGGGTTTCATTACGAACTTGTCATCATTCTGTTGGCGGGCTGTTAGGGGCGGCTGTTTACCGTGAACTTACTGCCAGAGCCTGGCAGCCACCCTTCGGAGTAAGAACGTGATGAAACTGTTGATCCTCGGCGTCGCCACACTGCTTGCCACCGGCTCCGTATTCGCCGCCGACAACACCGGCGTAATCCATGACGCGACTGGCGCCTATGTACATCTGGACGTCGCCAAAGTGCTGTCGAGCAGCGACACTAGCAACCAATGCGGCATTGTCCCGGCGCAATTGCGCTATCTTGACCACCAAGGTCGCGAACATGTGCTGGACTATCAGGTCCAGGCTATCGGATGCCCCAATGACAATTGATCGGATTACACTGGCGCGACGTACCGAATCCGAGCCTTTTCCATGAATATCCTTGTTGTAGAAGACGAACCCAAGGCCGGCAATTACCTGCTCAATGGCCTTCAGGAGCTGGGCTACTCCGTGAGCCTCGCCCGCGACGGCGTGGACGGCCTGCACCAAGCCCTGGAAACGCCGTTCGATGTGATCGTGCTGGATGTGATGATGCCGAAGATGGACGGCTGGCAAGTACTGCGCCGCCTGCGCAAAGAAGCCGACACACCAGTGCTTTTTCTTACCGCCCGTGACGATATCGCCGACCGCATCAAGGGCCTGGAGCTGGGTGCGGACGATTACCTGATCAAACCCTTTTCCTTCGCCGAACTGGTAGCCCGCCTACGCACCCTGACCCGTCGCGGCCCAACCCGTGAAGAAGACCAACTGCACATCGCCGACTTGCACATTGAAGTGCTCAAACGCCGCGTCACCCGCGCCGGCACACGCATTATCCTGACCAACAAGGAATTTGCCCTGCTGCACCTGTTTGCCACGCACCAGGGCCAGGTATTGTCACGCTCGCTGATCGCGTCGCGGGTATGGGACATGAACTTCGACAGCGACACCAATGTGGTGGATGTAGCCGTGCGCCGCTTGCGCCTGAAGATCGACGACCCGTTCCAGCTCAAGCTGATCCATAGCGTGCGCGGCATCGGCTACCGCTTCGACACCCAGCCATGACGCCTCGCCGACATTATTCGCTGACCCTGCGACTGGCGCTGGTGTTCGCCCTGCTCGCCTTTGCTCTGCTGGCCACCCTCGGCGTGGCGCTGTACCGGGAACTGGAGCGCGAGCTGATCCGCCGCGACGACGCCGCGTTGATCTCGCGGGTCGATCAACTGCGCAACCTGCTCAACGACAGCAACACCCTGGAGCTGATCAGGAACAAACCGGAATTGTTCCAGAACATGCTGGGCAACCGCGAGTCGGTGCTGAGTATTGCAGCTCCCGGGCAACAGCCATTGCTGCTGGTGAATCCAGGAAATATCGACTTGCCGGCGGTCACACCGGTGCCCAAAGGCCATGTCCTGGACCTTGCCGATGTGCAGCACCTGCCCGGTGTCAACGGTGTTCCTTTGGCCGCCCTTGCCGCGTCTATCGACTCCGGCGACCTGGGCAACCTGCAAGTTACCAGCGGACGCTTGATGACCGAACGTACCGCCATGCTCGCCAGTTATCGATTGAGTGTGTATATCCTGGCAGGTATCGCCGCACTGGCCCTGGCGCTAGCCGGCTATGTACTGGTGCATCGAGGCCTGCTGCCGTTGCGACGGTTGGCGCAGCATGCCCAAGGGATCGGCGTCGGCAACCTGGCCGAACGTCTCGACAGCCGGGGCGCACCGAAAGAACTGCTGCCGATGATTAATGCCTTCAACACCATGCTCGAACGCCTGGCCAAGGGTTTTGCGCAATTGAGCCAGGTGTCGACCGACATGGCCCATGAACTACGCACGCCTATCAACAACTTGTTGGGGGAAACCCAGGTTGCCCTGCATCAACAGCGCAGCGTCGATAGCTACCAGCAACTTTTGGCTTCGAATGTCGAAGAACTCGAACGGCTGGCGCGCATGCTCGACAATATGCTGTTCCTCGCACGCACTGACCCGGCCAGCGCCCTGCGCCAACGCCAGGCACTCAGCGCCGCAGATGAAGTGGAACGCATCGCGGAGTACTTCGAGGGGCTGGCAAGTGATCGGGGGATGCGCATTCTCACCGCTGGCCAAGGGGAAATCTGGGCCGAGCCCATGCTACTGCGGCGCGCCCTGGCGAACCTGTGCGCTAATGCGATCAAGTACGGCGCCGCGCATTCAGAGCTGCGTATCGAGGCGATGCCCGCGGTTGAGGGCCTCATCCTGCGGGTGAGCAATCAGGGGGAGACGATTGCGGCCGAACACCTGCCGCGTCTGTTCGAGCGTTTTTATCGAGTAGATGAGTCGCGGGAACGTTCGGCTCACTCCAACGGGTTGGGCCTGTCGATCGTGGCGACCATCATGCAGTTGCACAATGGCCGCTACAGCGTCAGCAGCCAGAACGGTGTCACCTGTTTCGAGCTGTTGTTCCCCGGGCGTGAAGCGGACTGATCAGTTGAACGCCCCATTGAGTACTTCGTAGATGATGCCCGAAGCAATGGCCACCAGGATCAAGTCAGTGCCCGCCTGCTGCCATTCGTAGCCATCGTAATGTGGCAACTGACCCAGCAAACGGCCATCGAGTTTTTTCGCGATACCCGGCGGCAGCGGTTTGCCGCGTGCCAGGTTCTTCTGGATCCCCGGCGGCAAGGCCGGGCCGGGGCTCCAATAGTTCCGATAACCGCCCAGCACATTCAATACGCCGCTGCGATCCACGTTGGGCCCATGACTGCCCGAGGCACCTTTACCATTGGGTTTGTCATAGTTCTGACCGCCAGGGTTATTGCCTTTGCCGTTACCGCCGCCCTTGCCATTCCCATGGCCGTTGCCAGGATCGGCCAACGCCAGAGCACTCCCGGCAGACAACGCAAGCATTAGCGCAACAGACGCATATTTCGAGCACTTGATCATGGCGATTTTCCAGGGCAGAAACGTCCTTCAACTGTAGTTGAAATTACACCGCGACGCATTGAAAGCAGCGCCCGATCAACTTACCTGACCCCCCGCCTCCACCACATCCACCGAGGTCTGCCAGGCTGCCGTCACCGCGACGCGCAGTCCTTCGATCAGGGTCGTCAACGCCATGGACGGCTCGCTGCCCCCTGGCAAGCGCGGCACATGAATAAAGCCGCTGCGCACACCGGAGCCGGCGAGCGCATGCTGCAGGCGATAGAACACCTGGTTGCACACGAACGTACCCGCTGTATGGGACACCGAAGCGGCTACCCCAGCCTCGCGCACCGCCCGCACCATCGCCTTGATCGGCAGCGTGGTGAAGAACGCCGCCGGGCCATCCGTCACCACCGCCGTGTCGATCGGCTGCGCCCCGAGGTTATCGGCGATACGCGCATCGTTGAGATTGATCGCCACCCTTTCGATGGAAATATCGCTACGCCCAGGCCCCAGCCCCGTGGCGATAACCATCGCCGGGCGCAGTTCGTTGATCATTTGCAGCAGGCATTCCGGGGCCGTGGCAAAGGCACAGGGCAGCCGCCGCGCAACGATCCGCACGTCGTCGCGCAGTTGCAGGCCATCCAACTGGCGCACGGCTTCCCAGGACGGGTTCACCGGGTCTTGATCGAAGGGCTCAAACCCCGTTAGCAACACAGTGTGCATAGTGGCCTCACATCAACAGGTAAAGCAGGACGATATTGACTACCAGCATCATCAGGGCGGTCGGCAATTGCGCTTTGATCACCGCGTTCTTGTCCGGCAGTTCCAGCAAGGCCGCCGGGACGATATTGAAGTTGGCGGCCATCGGGGTCATCAGCGTACCGCAGTAGCCGGAGAACATACCGATGGCAGCCATGACCGCTGGGTTGCCGCCGTAGATCCCCACCAGCACCGGCACACCGACGCCGCCGGTCATCACCGGGAACGCCGCGAAATCGTTGCCCATGATCACTGTGAACAACGCCATCCCCAGCACATAGACCATCACCGCCACCAACTTGAAATCCAGGTTGATGTAGGTAGTGGTGACATGGGCGACCGCCGTGCCCACCCCAGCCTCGTTAAACAATAGGCCGAGCATGGCCAGCATCTGCGGCAAGACCATGGCCCAGCCCAGGGCTTCGGTCAGGCGACGCGACTCGCGCAAGGCTTGCACCGGAGTATCGCGGGTTAGCCAACAGGCCAGGCCGAGGGCGATCAGACAGCCGATACCGAGGGACACAAAGGTAGTGTTTTTCGGGTCCAGCAACGGCACGCCGCCGATTTCGGTGTGCTTGAGCAAGACCGAACCGATCACCGTGGTCAGGGGAATAGCCAACGCGGGAATAAACAACTTATGCCCCAGTCGACCGGCGCTGGCGCGGGTGGCCTTGTCATGCAGTTCAGCATGGGAGCCACGCCCCACACCGCCGAAACCGGCGATCAATGCCATTACCACCACGCCGGCGCCGACCACCACCGAGGGCAGACGCTCACCCACCAGAAACGGAATCGCGAACAGCAGCCAAAAGAGCGCGCTGGACCAACGCTTGGGGTGGCTGCGATCCAGCACAATCATGCCTGCCGTAATCAACAGCAGCACCCCGGCCAGCCAGTACAGGTATTGAATCGAAATAATCATTGCGCCGCCTCCACAGCCTTCACGCTGGGCGTCAGCTCGCGGGTGAGCCGTCGGTCGAAGCGGTGCAGCCGGATCCCATGCACGATAAATGCACAGATCGCCGTGGGAATGCCCCATACCGCAATGTGCAGCGGCTCTACATCAATCCCCGAGCCCAGCAGGAACGTGTGCATCAGCGCGATGGCGCCGAACGCCACGAAGATGTCTTCACCGAAGAACAGCCCAACGTTGTCCGTGGCCGCACACATGGCTAGGACTTTGTGGCGCACTTTGTCCGGCAGTTTGCCGTAGCGCTTTTCCGCCGCACCTTCAGCCATCGGCGCCAGCAGCGGCCGCACCATCTGCGGATGCCCGCCCAGGCTGGTCAGGCCCATGGCCGCAGTGGATTCGCGTACGAACAGATAGATGATCAACAAGCGCCCGACCGTGGCGCGCTGGAAGCGTGCGATCCAGTTCTGCGCATGCAGACGCAACCCATGACGCTCCAGCAGTCCGATGACCGCCAACGGTAACAATAGAATCAGCTGTAGGGCACGGGTCTGAAGGAAGCCATCCCCCATGGAGGCGAGGATTTTTTCCAGGGGAAAATGAGCAGCAAGCCCGGTGGCGATCGCAGCACCTGTGACCACCAGCAGCGGATTGAAGCGCAAGATAAAGCCAACCACGATGACAAGTACGCCGATCAACGGCCATAGATTCACAACAGTTTGCATGACGGGGAGGTCCTTTAAATGCGCGCTGCGGCGCCATTACAGCAGGATGTGAACAAAGGGTTCACAGCAAGAGATGGCGTGCAGTCGGCTCGGTTTTTTATTGTTGACCCGGAAGGTCGAGCGTCAGTGGCGGCAACTTTGCTGCCTGGAGGCGGGAGGTGTCCAACAAGAAAAATTGTTGCTGCGATCCAATAAATTTTGTGGGTATCGGAGGGGATGGGGGCGCGTCGTCGGCGACGCCCCCTACGCAAGGCTCAGCTCACGCCGTTGGGGCCATCGAGCACGTACCTGACCTTCTTGGCCAACACATTGGGCAAGCACGGTTTGGAGATCACCTCGAACTCCGCGCCGCCCAGGTCGGTGCGTTCAATGGCGTTTTCCGCGTAGCCAGTGGTCAGCAGGATTTTCATGTCGGGGTACAACTGGCAGACCTCCCGCGCCAGCATCACGCCATTCATGCCGCCGGGCATGATCACGTCGGAGAACAGCAAGTCGTAATGTTCTTCCCTGGCCAGCACGTCTAATGCCTCGGCAGCGCCGTAGGCGATGGTGGTGTGATAGCCGTAGTCCTCCAGCACCATGCGCGCCAGCTCGGCCACATCAGGGCGGTCCTCGACGATCAGGATACGTTCCGAACCGCTGCGGGCTTCCGATACCTTGGGCTCTTCATGGGCCGAGATGCCGGCCTCATCCGCTGGAAAATACAAGCGCACCGTGGTGCCAAGGCCCTCCTCTGAATAAATCCGCACTGCACCGCCGGATTGCTTGGCAAAACCGTAGACCATCGACAAGCCCAAGCCAGTGCCCTTGCCTTCATCCTTGGTAGTGAAAAACGGGTCCATAACCCGCGTAAGAATACTGTCGGGCATCCCACAGCCATTGTCCGTCAAGGCCATACTGACATAGCGTCCCGGCATCAGCCCGTCGTAGGACATAGAGCTGAGTTCGCGCACTTGGATATTGCGGGTCTCGATAGCCAAGGCAGGCTGCTCACGCTCCACCAAGGCGTCGCGCGCATTGATCACGATATTGAGGATGGCCAGCTCGGCCTGGGTCGGGTCGATGCGGCAGTTCCACAGGTCGGTTTGCAGGTCGGTGCGAAAATCGATGTTGTCACCCATCACACGCTCAGCGGAGCGTCTGGCCAGCTCGACGAAATGATTGAGGTTGATCACACGCCCCTGCAGCTTTTGCTTGCGGGAAAACGCCAGCAACTGCTGCGTCAGCGTAGACGCTTTCTCCACCGCCCCTTTGGTCATGCTCAGGCTGCGAATCACACGATCTTCGTCCAGCACAGGCTTGCGCACGGCGCGGTCGACCATCTCGACATAGCCGCCGATGACCTGCAGCAGGTTGTTGAAGTCGTGAGCAATACCGCCGGTGAGCTGGCCCAGGGCTTCCATTTTCTGCGCCTGACGCAGCGCGTCCTCGGCATCGCGGCGGCGACTGACGTCCAGCTGCGAGGCGAAGAAGTACATCAACTGATTGGATTCGTTGTATACCGGCGAAATGAACAAGGCGTTCCAGAACGTTGAGCCGTCCTTGCGGTAGTTAAGCAACTCGACCGAGATGTCTTCTTCTTCACTGATAGATTGCTTGATCTGGCCCACCACCTCGGGGTCGGTGTCCGGCCCCTGCAGAAAGCGGCAATTGCGCCCGTAGATTTCGTCGGCGCTGTAACCGGTCATATCCAGGAAAGCCTGGTTGGCAAATATGATCGGGTTATCTTCGCGATTGGGATCGGTGACGATCATGGGCATACGCGTGGTGCCGACGGCAGCAAAGAAAATGTTCTTACCTGCCGATGTGATATCACCGGTTTCAGAGTTATCCACGCGGGTGTGGAGATCTTTTGGTTGATGAGTCACGGGGCTAAATCCTGTCGGCTTGATAGAGGAGAAAACGGACTTCCTGCCTCATAGACAACCGGAGTCAAAAAATAGTTTGGCGCCCCGTGGCTCCTTTGCTACACCAACTCTTCACGATCAGATCACGCCGTCGTGCTGACCATTGAGCCCTTCCCACTGCCGCTCTCGGCCATGACGGCCTGCAAAAGCGCTGCGGTAACGGTCTGCAATGCCGCGCTGATGGTCATAACTTGTGTTTGAGCTGCGGCGACAGCCACGGCCTTGGCCTCTTCACTTTGTTTGCTGGACTGGGCTCTCTGCAACGTCTGCTGCGCCTGCTGAAGCTGCTTTTGCAATTGTTCGATCTGTTTTTTCAACTGTTTGACCTGATCGGACTCCTGCGGGCCGGATGAGGCCTGGTCCGCGCCGTTTGCGGCAGCAGCCCCCTTAGCTTTTGGATCCATACGAATGGTCAAAGGCCCAGTGTTTTCGTCCTTAGTCGTTTCGCTGGTGATAGACGTGGTCTGCGGGACGACTACCGTGCTCGAATTGCCAGCATTGATAAGCATGTCGAATGTCCTATAACGAGAAAGTGCTCACTTTATCGGCTTGTTTACAGGGGACTTTAGTCTCGCTATCCGTCTACATTGCAGTAAATTCGAGACAACAAAAAAGGGCCCACCTTTCGGTGAGCCCTTCTAGACCGCCCAGCAGAGCGGATTTTGTTTGGTAGGCGCGATTGGACTCGAACCAACGACCCCCACCATGTCAAGGTGGTGCTCTAACCAACTGAGCTACGTGCCTGCTGTGAGGCGGCATTCTACGGAATTCCGAAGGTGTGTCAACATCTTTTTCGTAGCTAACCCTATGAATATGCGAATTTTTTATCGAGGGCCACATCACTCGCAGTTTTTGCATGGCTGGCAGCCGATTTTCAACTCAGGTAGGATCGACGCACTCGTAAAAAATATAAAACAGAGGTTCCAGGATGGCGAACACCCCCTACCCCCAGTCGTATTACGCCGCTTCCGCCAACGCCGTTCCCCCTCGCCCAGTGCTGCAAGGCGAGGTCGAAACCGATGTGTGCGTAATCGGCGCCGGCTACACCGGCCTGTCCAGCGCGCTGTTCCTGCTGGAGCACGGCTTTCGCGTGACGGTACTGGAGGCCGCGAAAGTGGGTTTCGGCGCCTCGGGCCGCAATGGTGGACAGATCGTCAACAGCTACAGCCGCGATATTGACGTGATCGAGCGCAGCGTTGGGCCCAAGCAGGCGCAGTTGCTGGGGCAAATGGCGTTCGAAGGTGGCAGGATCATTCGCGAACGAGTGGCCAAGTATCAGATTCAGTGCGACTTGAAAGACGGTGGAGTTTTCGCCGCGCTCAACAGTAAGCACATGGCCCACCTAGAGTCGCAAAAGCGTTTGTGGGAACGCTACGGCCATACACAACTGGAGCTGCTGGACGAGCGCCGTATCCGCGAGGTGGTGGGCTGCGAGAACTACGTAGGGGGTTTGCTGGACATGAGCGGCGGCCATATTCATCCGCTCAACCTGGCATTGGGCGAAGCCGCCGCCGTGGAATCCCTGGGTGGCACGATCTACGAGCAATCGGCGGCGGTGCGCATTGAGCGTGGCGCGAATCCGGTGGTGCATACGGCCGAAGGCAAGGTCAGAGCCAAGTTCATCATAGTCGCGGGCAATGCCTATCTGGGCAACCTGGTGCCGGAGTTGGCGGCGAAATCGATGCCGTGCGGCACCCAAGTCATCACCACTGCGCCGCTGGGCGATGAGCTGGCCAAGTCGCTGCTGCCGCAGGATTACTGCGTCGAAGATTGCAATTACTTGCTCGACTACTATCGCCTGACCAGCGATAAACGCCTGATCTTCGGTGGTGGCGTGGTGTACGGCGCGCGTGATCCAGCCAACATCGAGGCGATCATCCGACCGAAAATGCTCAAGGCCTTCCCACAACTCAAGGACGTGAAGATCGACTACGCCTGGACGGGCAACTTCCTGCTGACGCTGTCGCGCTTGCCGCAAGTCGGGCGCCTGGGCGACAACATCTACTATTCCCAAGGCTGCAGCGGCCATGGCGTGACGTACACGCACTTGGCAGGAAAGGTACTGGCGGAGGCTTTGAGAGGCCAGGCGGAGCGTTTTGACGCATTCGCCGACCTACCGCACTACCCGTTCCCAGGCGGGCAACTGTTGCGTACGCCGTTTGCGGCAATGGGGGCCTGGTATTACGGGCTGCGGGACAAGCTGGGTTTCTGAATAGGTCGTTGGAGCCGGTTCGCCGGCTCCAACATTCGTTCCAAATCGCACAAACAAAAAACCCCGGTCTTTCGACCAGGGTTTTTGCTATCGGATCAAAACAGCTTTTAGCTTGCTTTGTGCTTCAAGGCGTTCAGTGGGCCTTGACGCAGATATGGCGCAGCGGACGGGACTCGAACCCGCGACCCCCGGCGTGACAGGCCGGTATTCTAACCGACTGAACTACCGCTGCGTATCGCTTGACCGGCAGAGCAACATCTCTACCGTCATTAAACGTCTGACTGATCAACCTTGGCTGTTCAATCTCAGGCCCGATGTATCAGACCTGGAGAATATGGCGCAGCGGACGGGACTCGAACCCGCGACCCCCGGCGTGACAGGCCGGTATTCTAACCGACTGAACTACCGCTGCGCGTCGGTGCAACCTTTAACGTTGCGTCCTGCCCGAAGGCAAAACTCTCAAGAAGTGGTGGGTGATGACGGGATCGAACCGCCGACCCTCTGCTTGTAAGGCAGATGCTCTCCCAGCTGAGCTAATCACCCTTTGCTTCGTTGAGGCCGCGAAATTTACGCAGGTAGCAGACCTAAGTCAATAGCCCGCTTGAAGTTTTTCCGAAAAAGACAAAATTGCTTCAAGACAGCCCTGCGTCCTACTCGCTGTAAATCATCCTCTTGCTCATGCCACCGTCCACGACGAACTCTTGCCCGGTAACAAACCCGGCCTGACGCGACAGCAACCACGCCACCATCGCCGCCACATCCTCCACCGTGCCGACCCGGCCGGCCGGATGCTGAGCATGGTCGGCGTCACTCAACGGCTCGGCGCGCCGCACCGCAGGATCACGCGCATCAATCCAGCCAGGGCTGACGGCATTGACCCGCACTTCCGGCCCCAAGCTGATAGCCAGCGCGTGGGTCAGCGCCAGCAGCCCGCCCTTGCTCGCCGCATAGGCTTCACAGTCCGGCTCCGATTGCCGCGCACGGGTCGAGGCCAGATTGACGATTGCGCCACCGTGGGCACGCAGGTAGGGCGCACAATGCTTGGCCAGCAACATCGGTCCACTGAGGTTAACCGCCAGCACACGATTCCAGTACGCCAGATCCAGGCTTTCCAGCGTAATGTTATGCGGATCGGCAACCGCTGCATTGCACACCAGGGCGTCCAGGCGCCCGAACTGCCCGAGCACTTCGGCAACCCCTTGGGCGACCTGTTTCTCGTCGGCCACGTCCATGCTGATAAACCAGGCGTTATCGCCCAACACCTTGGACACCTTGGCACCGCGCTCACGATCAAGGTCCGTCAGCACAACTTGCCAACCCTCACTGATCAACCACGCCGCGATACCCAGGCCAATGCCCCGCGCCGCGCCGGTCACCAGCGCAACACGGCCGTTACTGGCTACCGCGACTTCCATGGCCCACTCGATCACAAGACCGCCAGCCCGCGAGCCAGGTCGGCCTGCAGGTCGGCCACGTCTTCCAGGCCGACCGCGATGCGGATCAGGCTGTCACGGATACCGGCCGCTTCCCGCTCCTGCGGTGCCAAGCGTCCGTGGGACGTAGTGCTCGGATGGGTAATGGTGGTTTTGCTGTCACCCAGGTTGGCGGTGATGGAGATCAAACGAGTCGCGTCGATAAAGCGCCAGGCGCCGTCCTTGCCGCCCTTGACCTCAAAACTCACTACAGCGCCGAAACCACGCTGCTGGCGCTGGGCCAACTCGTGCTGCGGATGGCTCTTGAGGCCCGCGTAGTGAACCTTCTCGATGCCGTCCTGCTGCTCCAGCCACTCGGCCAAAGCCTGAGCGTTGGCACAGTGGGCCTTCATGCGCAGGCTGAGGGTCTCCAGGCCCTTGAGGAAGATCCAGGCGTTGAACGGGCTCAGGGTCGGGCCGGCGGTGCGCAAAAAGCCCACCACTTCCTTCATCTGTTCGCCGCGACCAGCCACTACACCGCCCATGCAACGACCCTGGCCGTCGATGAACTTGGTCGCCGAATGCACCACAACGTCCGCACCCAGCTTCAGCGGCTGCTGCAAGGCTGGCGTGCAGAAGCAGTTATCGACCACCAGCATTGCACCTTTGGCATGCGCCACTTCGGCCAGGGCGGCAATGTCCACCAGCTCGGCCAACGGGTTGGACGGCGACTCGACGAACAACAATTTGGTGTTGGCCTTGATGGCCGCGTCCCAGCCGGACAGGTCCGCCAAAGGCACGTAGTCCACTTCGACGCCGAAGCGCTTGAAGTATTTTTCGAACAGGCTGATGGTCGAGCCAAACACGCTACGTGACACCAGCACATGGTCGCCGGCGCTGCACAAGCTCATCACCACCGCCATGATGGCTGCCATGCCGGTCGCGGTGGCTACCGCCTGCTCGGCGCCTTCCAGGGCCGCAATGCGCTCTTCGAATGCGCGTACGGTAGGGTTGGTGTAGCGCGAGTACACATTGCCCGGCACTTCACCGGCAAAGCGCGCAGCGGCATCGCCAGCGGTACGAAACACATAGCTGGAGGTGAAGAACATCGGATCGCCGTGCTCACCTTCCGGCGTGCGATGCTGGCCGGCGCGCACAGCCAGGGTATCGAAAGCTACGCCATTGAGGTCGCTGTCCAGCCGACCGGCATCCCATTCCTGACTCATGCTGCCACTCCTTACTCAATACGGTATTTAAGATACAAAACCGGCCCCTCAGGGCCGGTGTCTACTCAGTTGTTGTACAGATCGATGATCGCACTGACCGCCTGGGTCTTGATCTTCGACGAGTCGTTACGCGCCTGCTCGATCTTGTCCAGGTACGCCTCGTCGACGTCCCCGGTCACGTACTTGCCGTCGAACACGGCGCAGTCGAACTGGTCGATCTTGATCTTGCCGCCACCGACCGCTTCGATCAGGTCCGGTAGGTCCTGATAGATCAGCCAATCGGCGCCGATCAGATCAGCCACGTCCTGGGTCGTGCGGTTATGGGCGATCAGCTCATGGGCGCTCGGCATGTCGATACCGTACACGTTCGGGTAGCGCACGGCGGGTGCGGCGGAACAGAAGTACACGTTCTTCGCTCCGGCTTCGCGGGCCATCTGGATGATCTGCTTGCAGGTGGTGCCACGTACGATGGAGTCGTCCACCAGCATCACGTTCTTGCCGCGGAACTCCAGCTCGATGGCGTTGAGCTTCTGACGCACCGACTTCTTGCGTGCCGCCTGACCCGGCATGATGAACGTACGGCCGATGTAGCGGTTCTTGACGAACCCTTCGCGGAACTTGACGCCCAGGTGGTTAGCCAGTTCCAGCGCAGCGGTACGACTGGTGTCCGGAATCGGGATCACCACGTCGATATCGTGCTCGGGACGCTCGCGCAGGATTTTCTCGGCCAGTTTCTCACCCATGCGCAGGCGCGCCTTGTACACCGACACACCGTCGATGATCGAATCCGGACGCGCCAGGTAGACGTGTTCGAAGATGCACGGCGTGAGTTTCGGCGCCACGGCGCACTGACGGGTGTGCAGCTTGCCATCTTCGGTGATGTACACCGCTTCACCCGGCGCGAGATCGCGGATCAGGGTGAAGCCCAACACGTCCAGGGATACGCTTTCCGAGGCGATCATGTACTCGACGCCTTCGTCGGTGTGACGCTGGCCGAACACGATCGGGCGGATGCCATGGGGGTCGCGGAAACCGACGATGCCGTAGCCAGTCACCATGGCCACTACCGCATAGCCACCTACGCAACGGTTATGCACATCGGTGACCGCGGCAAACACGTCCTCTTCGGTGGGTTGCAGCTTGCCGCGCTGAGCCAACTCGTGAGCGAACACGTTGAGCAGCACTTCCGAATCGGAGCTGGTGTTGACGTGGCGCAAGTCAGATTCGTAAATCTCCTTGGCCAGTTGCTCAACGTTGGTGAGGTTACCGTTGTGCGCCAGGGTGATGCCGTAAGGCGAGTTGACGTAAAACGGTTGGGCTTCGGCCGAAGTGGAGCTGCCGGCAGTCGGGTAGCGCACATGGCCAATGCCCATGTGTCCGACCAGCCGCTGCATGTGACGCTGATGAAACACGTCACGTACCAGGCCATTATCCTTGCGCAGGAACAACCGGCCGTCGTGGCTGGTCACAATACCGGCAGCATCCTGGCCGCGGTGCTGGAGGACGGTTAGCGCGTCATACAGCGCCTGATTGACGTTCGACTTACCGACGATACCGACGATGCCACACATGCGACGCAACCCCTACTTAATGGATCTTGACTGAGTACCGCTTACTGAGGCGTTTTGGCCGGTAAGAGGTGCTCCTTGAACGGCATATCAGCGGGTACGCTGATGCCGCTGGCCAGCCACTGACTGCTCCACCCCAATATGAGGTTCTTGGACCAATCTGCAACCAATAGAAATTTTGGCACGAGTACCGACTCCTGCCACCATGCATCCTGCTGTACCGGCCCCAGGCTCAACAGCCCGACCGCCACGACCACCAGCAACGCACCACGCGCGGCGCCGAAGGCCATGCCGAGAAATCGATCGGTCCCGGAGAGGCCGGTGACGCGTATCAACTCGCCAATAAGATAATTGACCATTGCCCCCACCAGCAGCGTGGCGATGAACATGATGGCGCAGCCCGCGATGACGCGAGCCGAAGGTGTCTCGATGTAACCGGCCAGGTAAACCGACAGTGAACCACCGAACATCCAGGCTACGACTCCTGCGATGATCCAGGTCAGCAACGACAGGGCTTCTTTGACGAAGCCGCGGCTGAGACTGATCAAAGCGGAGATGGCGACGATTGCGACAATCGCCCAATCAACCCAGGTAAATGGCACGTTTGAGCCTACGGACGGATAAGGCGGCGCATTTTAGCAGAGCGTCAGGCTGTCGGTAAGCGGTGATTGCAGCTGCTTAGCAAATCAATGGTTTGCGACGCCCATGACAAACCAATGTGGGAGGAGGCTTGCCTCCGATAGCGGGCCAGTCATTCGTCGACTGCTACACCGCCATCAGATTCCCCCCTCCCACACTCAGACCGATTGGTCGGCTTGAATCAGCCACGCTCAGGCTGGAAACGGGTCACAAAACCTTTCAGACCCTGTTGACGATCGAGCAAATCGCGCAAACGATCGGCTTCGGCACGCTCGATTAACGGCCCGATAAATACCCGATTCTTGCCGTCAGCACTGCGGATATAGGCGTTGTACCCTTGAGCCCGCAGCTTTTTCTGCAAGGCGTCGGCACCGTCGCGATTGCCCAGGCTGGCCACCTGGATTGACCAGCTGATCGACAGACCATTGGCATCGATACGGCTCTGCCCCACGTCCGGCTTGCCCGGGGCGGCGGGCTGTGGCGCCACCGGCTTGGGTGCCGGCGCGGGCGCCGCAGGCTTGGCAGCTGCGGTCGCTGGCGCAGGTGCCGGAACAGGCTTGACCACCGGCACGCTTGGCTGCACCGGCATCGACGGCGCCTGTTGCGTCGCCAGGTCTTCCTCGCTTGGCACAGGTTCTTCTTCCGGCAAAGCTTGCGGCTCAGGCACCACCACCGGCTCAACCTGTACCTGCGGCACTGCCGGCGCCTGAGGCGCAGCCGGGGCCTCGACCACCACCTGGCGCTGTTCGTCCTGGCGGGAAAACAGCATCGGCAGGAAAATCACGGCCAACGCCACCAGCACCAGCGCGCCGACCATCCGCTGCTTGTAAGCGCTATCCAGTAATGCCATGTGCAGCTTCCTCCGTGGAGCGCCGGGCCAACCACTCAAGCGCCTCGGCAACACAATAAAATGATCCGAACAACAGAATCTCGTCCTCGGGCATTGCCACCGCACACTGCGCCTCAAGGGCTGCGATGACGCTTGTATACGACGTCACCGGTGCACCAAGGTTCTGTAGCGCCGCCGCCAATTCCGCGGCCGGACGACTGCGCGGCGTATCCAACGGTGCTACCGCCCACGCCTGGACGCTGCTCAGTAGAGGCGCAATCACCCCATCAAGATCCTTGTCGGCCAGCAACCCGAAGACCGCAAGACGTCGCCCGACCGGCGGCGTGCGCGCCAAGCGGCGCGCCAGGTAGTCGGCGGCGTGGGGGTTATGCCCCACGTCCAGCAGCAGATTCAAGCGCTTGCCTTGCCATTGGACCACACGACGATCCAGGCGCCCGGTCACCCGGGTCGACAACAAGGTCGCAGCAATCTGCTCGGCATTCCACGGCAGATCCATTAGCAGATAGGCTTGCAGCGCCAGCGCAGCGTTTTCCATCGGCAGATTCAACAGCGGCAGGTCACCCAGCGTCACGACCTGTCCACGCGCATCACGCCCCTGCCATTGCCAGTGCCGCTCGCCAATCTCAAGTTTGAATTCACGGCCTCGCAGGAAAAACGGGCAATCCAGCGTGCGCGCTTTGTCCAGCAATGGCTGCGGCGGGTCAAGATCGCCGCACAGCGCAGGCTTGCCCTGGCGGAAGATTCCGGCCTTCTCGAACGCCACGGATTCCCGTGTGTCGCCCAGATAATCGGCGTGATCCACGCCAATACTGGTGACCAGCGCCAGGTCGGCATCCACCACGTTAACCGTGTCCAGGCGCCCGCCCAGGCCCACTTCCAGCACCACCACATCCAGCTGCGCACGCTCGAACAGCCAGAACGCCGCCAGAGTGCCCATTTCGAAGTAAGTCAGGGAAATATCGCCACGCCCGGCATCAAGCGCGGCGAAGGCGTCGCACAGCTGCGCATCGGTGGCTTCGACGCCATTGATCTGCACCCGCTCGTTGTAGCGCAGCAGGTGCGGCGAGCTGTACACGCCCACCTTCAGGCCTTGGGCCTGCAGCAACGCGGCGACAAAGGCACAGGTAGAGCCCTTGCCGTTGGTGCCGGTCACCGTGATTACGCGCGGTGCCGGCCGGCCCAACCCGAGGCGGGCCGCTACCTGTTGCGAGCGCTCCAGGCCCATGTCGATGGCGGAAGGATGCAACTGCTCAAGGTAGGCGAGCCATTCGCCCAGGGTTCGTTGGGTCATAGGTTTGCAGGCACCGGCGGCACCACGATCGGCTCGACCTTGGGCGCAACGTATACCGGCGTAGGCAAGCCCATCATTTGCGCCAGCAGGTTACCCAGGCGCGGACGCAGTTCGCCGCGCGGAATGATCATGTCGATGGCTCCGTGCTCCAGCAGGAACTCGCTGCGCTGGAAACCTTCGGGCAGCTTTTCGCGCACGGTCTGCTCGATCACGCGCGGGCCGGCAAAGCCGATCAGGGCTTTTGGCTCGCCGACGATCACATCACCCAGCATCGCCAGGCTGGCGGAAACGCCGCCGTAGACAGGGTCGGTCAGCACGGAGATAAACGGGATGCCTTCTTCGCGCAGACGCGCCAGCACTGCGGAGGTCTTGGCCATTTGCATCAGGGAGATAAGGGCTTCCTGCATACGCGCACCACCGGAGGCGGCGAAACAGATCATCGGGCAACGGTTTTCCAGCGCATAGTTGGCGGCGCGTACGAAGCGCTCACCAACGATGGCGCCCATGGAACCGCCCATGAAGGAGAATTCGAACGCCGACACGACGACCGGCATGCCCAGCAGCTTACCGCTGACGGAAATCAGCGCGTCTTTCTCGCCGGTCTGCTTTTGTGCGGCGGTCAGACGGTCCTTGTACTTCTTGCCGTCGCGGAACTTGAGGCGGTCGACCGGTTCCAGGTCGGCGCCCAACTCATTACGGCCATCGGCGTCGAGGAAAATGTCGATGCGGGCGCGGGCGCCAATACGCATGTGGTGGTTGCACTTGGGGCAAACGTCCAGGGTCTTTTCCAGCTCGGGGCGGTACAGCACCGCGTCGCAGGATGGGCACTTGTGCCACAGACCTTCAGGAACCGAGCTTTTCTTCACCTCGGAACGCATGATCGAAGGGATCAGTTTGTCTACTAACCAGTTGCTCATGCTTTCTTTCTCCAGTACCGGTGGCTTGAACTCAGCCCCGCGTATGCCCTTGAGCTAAATTCATATGTGGCGATGACACAGACTGGACGGGGTCAGACGTTCGACCTGCCATTTCCAGCCAGTGCCCTCAGCCTTCCAGACAACCTGCCAACGCAAGGTTGCCACTTCGTTTCCGAGCCACCCACAGGCGGCGTCGGGCTGTTTTACACAGTGGTAGTTATGGACGGCGGCAGACTGCCAGCCGTCACATCCCGCCATTGCTGTCGCGCACGGCCTGCATGAACGCGCGAATCTTGCTGTGATCCTTGATGCCTTTGGCCTGCTCCACCCCACCGCTGACATCTACCGCATAGGGCCTGACTTGCTGGATGGCCGCACCGACATTCGCTGGGGTAAGCCCGCCGGCCAGGATGATCGGTTTGCATAGCCCTTGCGGAATCAGCGACCAATCGAACGCCTCGCCCGTGCCGCCCGGAATACCTTCGACGTAGGTGTCCAGCAATATGCCCCGCGCACCGGCATAGGCGGCGCAGGCACTGGCGATGTCATCGCCGGCCTTGACTCGCAGCGCCTTGATGTAAGGCCGCTGATAGCTTTCACATTCTTCGGGGGTCTCGTCGCCATGGAATTGCAGCATGTCCAGCGCCACGGCATCCAAGGTTTCGTTGAGTTCGCAACGGCTGGCGTTGACGAACAATCCCACGGTGGTCACGAACGGCGGCAAGGCGGCAATGATGGCCCGCGCCTGCAACACATTCACCGACCGCGGGCTTTTGGCATAAAACACCAGGCCGATGGCATCCGCCCCCGCCTCGACGGCTGCCAGCGCGTCTTCTATGCGGGTAATCCCGCAAATCTTGCTGCGAACGGCTGACATGTCGTAGAAACCTCGGGGTTGGACCGCGAAAGTCCCGGATGGTAACAAAAGCTTTTCCGGGCGTCAGCCGCCAAGTTCGCTGAAGCCGGTCAGGAAGTGTGGCCCGATAAAACGCTCCGGCAGCTCGAATTCGTCCCGGTACTCCACTTGCACCAGATACAGCCCGAACGGGTGCGCCGTCACACCCCCGGTACGCCGGATGCGGCTTTCCAGCACTTCCTTGGCCCATTCCACCGGACGCTCGCCGGCGCCGATGGTCATCAACACGCCAGCGATATTGCGCACCATATGGTGCAGGAACGCACCGGCACGGATATCCAACACAATCATCTTGCCGTGACGGGTCACACGCAGGTGATGAACTTCCTTGATCGGCGACTTGGCCTGGCACTGGCCGGCACGAAACGCACTGAAGTCATGCACGCCAACCAAATGTTGTGCCGCCTCGGCCATGCGTTCGGCGTCCAGCGGGCGGTGGTTCCAGGTGATCTCTTCATTGAGGTGGGCCGGACGGATCTGATCGTTGTAGATCACGTAACGGTAGCGCCGGGCGATGGCTTTGAAACGCGCGTGAAAATGCGCGGGCATCACTTTGGCCCAGCTGACGCTGACGTCATGGGGCAAATTGATATTAGCGCCCATGACCCACGCCTTCATTGAGCGCTCGGCCTGGGTATCGAAATGCACCACCTGGCCGCAAGCGTGGACGCCGGCATCGGTGCGCCCGGCGCACATCAGCGACACCGCCGAGTCGGCGACTTTGGACAGCGCATTCTCCAGGGTTTCCTGCACCGTCGGCACGCCGGACGCCTGGCGCTGCCAGCCGCGATAGCGCGAACCTTTGTATTCAACGCCCAAGGCGATGCGGTAAAAGCCTGCGGCCGCCATTTCGGCGGCCGCGTTATCTATATTTGCCAAGAACTGAGAGCCTGATGAGTTGCGCAAAGGCGGCCATTATAAGGCCGCACGCCACATACGCCATGTGTTTGGTGGGCTGCAAAGCAAAACGGCGACCCGAAGGCCGCCGCTGCGTCAATGGCCCGTCATCAAGCCAGCCGGCCGAGCATCTCTTTGGCCTCGCCGCGCTGCACCTCGTCGCCCTCGGTGAGCACTTCGGAAAGGATGTCCCGCGCACCATCCGCATCGCCCATGTCGATATAGGCCTGGGCCAGGTCGAGCTTGGTCGCCACTTCATCGGTGCCGGAGAGGAAGTCAAACTCTGGCTCATCATCACCCAGCGCGGCGTCCTGCGCCGTGAAGGACGGGTGCTCAAGGCTCTGGGACAGGCGATCCAACTCAGCGTTGACGTCGTTCAGCTCCGAGGCGAACGCATCCGGCTTGGCCGCTGCCTCGGGTTCGTCCGCCAAGGACAAGTCGAAGTCCTCCGGCAGGTCGAAGTCGTCCAGGGCCGCAGGCGTCAACGTTGGCGGCTCTACGGCCGGCACGTCCTTCATCTCGCTTTCCAGACCCGAAAGGAAATCGTCGTCCGACTGCGCCGACGCTGGCGCGTCCAGCTGCAAGTCGAAATCCGCCAGCTCATCCGGGGCGGCCTGGGCTTGGGTTTGCTCCTTGAGCAGGGATTCGAAGGTCTGCTGATCGTCCTTGAGTTCGGCCGGGGATGCCGACTCCAGCTCGTCCAGGCTCAGATCGAAATCCGTATCGAACGCTTCCGGCTGCTGCGCGGGCTTATCTTCCAGCAACTCCTTGACGTACTGAGCGTCAAGGGCAGCGGCGGCCACCGCGGCGCTGACCCCCGCGGCCAGCACAGCCATCGCCGGGAAGCGCGCCTTGAGCTGCTCGACATGGGCGTGGTTTTCACCGTTGGCCACCAGTTGACGCTCTTGGGTGACGAAGCCGTCTTTGTCGTTTTGCAGGCCGTAGACCTCCATCAGCTTCAGGCGCAGATCGCTGCGCTTGGGCTCATGCTTGATCGCCTGCTCCAGTACATCGGCGGCCTGATTGAGCAGGCCGCGATCAATATGGGACTGAGCCAACGCCAAGGCGTCATTGGCGTTTTGCGGCGCGACCGCCGCGGCCAGGGGCGACAGCACGGACGCAACCGACGGTGCCACCACCGGCGCGCTCACCGCAGCAGGCGCGGGCGCAGCAGCCAGTTTGACGTTCGGTGGTGGCACCTCCAGGCCTTCAAAACTGTCCGGCGGCAGGTCCTGGTCGATATTGGAGGTGAATTCCGGTTCTTCGGCCAGGGCTCGCGCCATGCGCAGGTGCTTTTCTTCTTCGCGGCGAGCATTGCGATGGCGCAATACCAGTAGCAAAAGCAGCAGTGCAATCAAGGCCGCGGCACCGCCGACCACACCCAGGACGATCGGGTTGGTCAGCAGCTCATTGAACTTGCCTTCGGTGGCGGCCGGTGCCGCATCCGTCTTGATCGGTTCAGACACCGGGGCCACTGGGGTCGGTGTAGTCGGTGTAGTCGGTGTAGTCGGTGTAGTCGGTGTAGTCGGTGTAGTCGGTGTGGTCGATGCAGCAGGAGCAGCCGGGGTGGCAGCGGGGTCGGCGGCTAGTTGGGCCGACATCGCCGGCGCTGCGGCGGCAGGGTCCGCTTTTTCAGCTTGGAGGCGAGCCAACTGATCGTTCTTCAGTTGAATCAGCTTTTGCAGCTTGTCCAGTTGGCTTTGCAGGTCGGCGGCGCGGCTTTTCAGCTCTTCGTTGTCGCGGCGCGTGGTGTCCAATTGCTCCTGGGTCATCGCCAACTTGTCGCTCAGGGCCTGGCTGTCGCCAGCCTTACCCTTGCCGCCTTTCTTGGCCGCTTCGGCAGAGACCAGGCTCAGGTTGTCCTTGGCATTGGTGGTCGCCGGGGCATTGCCCGTCTGGGTGCGTTTGGTGGCGTCCAGCTGCTGCTTGCCGGCGGCCTGGTTGGCCGCCGTGCGACGGCCCTGACGCCAGGCCTCGTTCTGCGCCCTGACTTCGGCGATCGCCTGGGGTTGCGGCAGTGCAGTGCTTTGGACCGTGTCCGGCAGGCGCAGCACCTGGCCGGTTTTCAGCCGGTTGATATTGCCGTCGACGAACGCGCTCGGATTAAGTGCCTGGATAGCCAGCATAGTCTGTTGGACCGAAGCGCCATTGCGATGCTTTTCGGCAATTTCCCACAGGGTATCGCGGGAGGTGGTGGTGTGCTGGGCGGGCTTGCTCACGGCCGGCGCACTCAGGCGCGGCGCCGGGGCTGCGGTGGTGGCGGCCGGCTGATCGAACTTGGCCGGGTCAAGCAGCACGCTGTAGTCACGCATCAAACGGCCATTGGGCCATTGCACCTGCAACAGGAAACGGATGTAGGAATCGGGCAATGGCTTGCTGGAGGTGACGCGCACCACACTGCGACCATTGGGATTGACCACCGGGGTGAACGTCAGGTCATCGAGAAACGCCTGACGATCGACGCCGGCATCCACAAACGCCTGTGACGACGCCAGGCTCGGCGTGATCTCGGACGCCGTGAGGCCGCCGACATCGAGCAATTCGATTTCCACCGACAAGGGCTGGTTCAGCTTCGACTTGAGGGTCATTTCCCCCAACTGGAGCGCCTGCGCCATACCGGAGGACAGCGCCGAGGCGGCCGCTATTGCTAACACCAGTTTGCGAACTTGAACCATAGCCTCATCCTTTGTTTGAACGCTCCCCGGCCTGCGAGAAGGTTGGTAACCGCTGCCATAAAAGGCATGGCGAGCCGATAGGTCACCGACACGCAATTGTTCCTGCTTGGGGCCAAGCATAGCGCCTGGTTAGAATCAATCTACAAATTGCCGCCAAGTATCTTTTACACAAGGCCTTTTATCAACAACTGCGCCAGCTGCACGGCGTTGAGCGCCGCGCCTTTGCGTACGTTATCTGACGTCAGCCACAGATTTAGTTCCGCCGGGTCATCCACACCGGCACGCACACGCCCGACATAGACCACATCCTGGCCCACCGCATCGCCGACTGCCGTTGGATAATCGCCCTCCTCTACAAGCTCTATCCCAGGCGAGGTATCGAGAATGCGATTCACCGCAGCGAGATCGACCGGCGCCCCCAATTGCAGCGAGACAGTCAGGCTATCGCCAAAAAACACCGGGGCTTGAACGCAGGTTGCGGAAATCTTTAGCAATGGTAAATCCAGCACGGCGCGCAGTTCGTGTACCAGGCGCTTTTCCAGGGCGGTATGACCTTGAGCATCTGGCGTGCCGACTTGCGCCAAGAGGTTAAAGGCCATCTGGCGATCGAAAAACTTTGGCTCCAATGGCCGCGCATTCAGCAATTCGGCGGTTTGCCGGGCCAGTTCACTGACGGCTTCGCGCCCCTGTGCCGACACCGCCAGATTAGCTGTGACGTTAACCCGCTGGATATCCAGCAAGCCACGCAACGGCGCCAGGGCCACCGCCAGGTATGTGGCGGATGGGCTCGGGCTGCTCAGCAGGAACGGTTTGCCCAGTCCATCGAGCAGATGGGCATTGGCCTCAGGCACCACCTGCGGCGCCTGCTCGGCGGGCAACGCGCCCGACAGGTCGATCACCGAGCAACCCGCGGCGGTGGCGCGCGCAGCGAAGCTCATGGTCACGGCCGGGCCGGCGGCGAAAAACGCCAGGTGCGCTTTGCTGAAATCGAACTCGTCTACCTCTCTGACCCGCACGTTCTTGCCACGAAACGGCACCGAGGCCCCGGCGGAGTTGCTGCCCGCCAGCAGATACAAGGTGCCCACCGGAAACGCCAGTTCTTCGAGAATCTGCACCAGGGTTTCACCGACGGTGCCGGTGGCGCCGATCACGGCGACTTCAAAGGTCTGGGTCATGGGGGTTGCCTCGGGCATTGCGGGGGGAGCGGCACTTTACCGGGTGGCT
>NZ_JAEILC010000144.1:0-6863 GCF_016307435.1 Pseudomonas sp. S4_EA_1b
GGCCGTCCCCTATGCCGATTAAGGGACTTCTTATGAACACTACTGTATCAGCGATCGCCGTGTTTATGCTCTTTACATCACTAACAGCCAATGCCCAAAGCGGTATGGAGATCAATAAACACATCGAGCGTACTGCTAGAGAGGCTACAGCGGATTATGCTCAACGCGTAAAAAAGCCCATGCCTCAACTAGAAGACTACGCCTATGGCATGGACCTGGACGTTGGTAAGTTGGTGTATGTATCACCCAATGTGCGGTACTGCGGTAATGTAAGAAGCATGATGACCTACGAAGACTCGAAAGGCGAACTGCACATGGTTCGCTACCTGGTGAAGGGCGAGTGTGTTAATAGCCGTTAAGACTCATCAAGATGATCCCTGCGGCCACCGGATCATAGAAGCTCAATGCCGAACCGGCGCAGCAGTATGGCGAAGCCTCCGAAGCTGGCCATTGTGATGAGGATGCTGCTGATCAGTGTCGGCCAAAAGCCGAGCTTAGGTAGCAGCAATGGAAAAGCAATAAACATCGGCAGGGTCGGAAGCACGTACCAGAACGTGTACCAAGCATGGTTGGAGATCTTCTCCATGCTCTGGTTCTCTAAATAGAGCCAGACCAACGTCACGACCGTGACCAAGGGTAGGGCGGCGACCAAGCCGCCCAGCTTGTCGCTGCGTTTCGCCAGCTCTGACACGAGAATCACTATACCGGCAGTGAGTAGGTACTTCGTGATGATCCAGGCCATCGCTGAGCCTTCTGGAGGTTGTTGACGAGGGCAGGCGAAGCCATTCACCAACCCCCTTGAAGCGCTCCTGCCGTTTACGGCATCCCTCACCGCATTTTTTTTGCAACATCACCCTCAGCCAGGAGGGTGATGTGTTTGCATGGTGTTTACCGATCGGTCAGTGCGAGGGTGAGGGAACGCTCTCGTGGAAAGCTGCCCGCTCGATCTGGATGGTGCAGTGATGGATTTCGAATGCATCGCTGACAGCATCCACGACGGCCGCCAACACAGCATCCCCATCTGCAGAATCCCGAACCACTACGTGCGACGTCATCACGTTACTGCCACTGCTGACAGCCCACACGTGCAAGTCATGAACGTCCGTCACGCCATCTACTCCGAGGATGGTGGCCTCGATTGCCGTAACGTCGAGCCCCCTCGGGACACCCTCCATGAGGATCCCCAGGCTTTCGCGAAGCAACTGCCACGTCCGCGGCAGAACCCAAAGGCCGATCGCCACAGCGACAATCGTGTCGACCCAGGTCCAGCCGGTGAAGCGGATGATAAGTGCCGCGATGATTACGCCAAGCGAGCCGAGCATGTCGCTCCAAACTTCGAGGTAGGCTCCTTTGACGTTGAGGCTTTCGTTGCTCGCAGATGCCAGAAGGCGCATCGAAATTAGGTTGATGATCAGGCCGGCGATTGCGATCCACATCATCGCTCCGGTAGCGATCTCCGCCGGCATGAAGAAGCGCTGGTAGGCCTCATACAAGATGTACATCGCCACCAGGAAGAGCAGCACGGCGTTGAACGTCGAAGCCAGAATTTCCAGGCGCGCATAGCCGAAGGTTCTTTTCTGATCCGCCGGCCGCTTGGCTATCTGAAGTGCAATCAGTGAGATCGCCAAGGCGGCAGTATCTGTGAACATGTGAGATGCGTCCGACAGCAGCGCCAGGCTGCCGGTAATCCACGCACCGATCACTTCTGCAATCATGAAGCTGCCAGTCAAGCCGAGCGCCATGATTAGCTTCTTCTGATGCCCCTCGCGTACTGCAGCGCTGCCATGGTCATGATTTGAACCCACGTATTTCTCCTTGCGCAGGGTTGTGGTCTCGTTGGCCTTCCTGTCTACCTAGCCTTAGAGCGTCGCTTGGCCACACTGACTGCAAAATCTTGCTCCTGCACTCAGCAGCGAGCCGCAGGCGGTGCAACCACTCGATAGCGGTGTTCCGCAGTTTAGACAAAAGCGTGCTGACGGATCGTTGGCCGTCCGGCACTGCCTGCAGCCCTGCAGATCTTTGATGGGGGCAGGAGTGGGAGGGCGCCCGCCGTCATACACCTGATTACCGCCGTCGCAGCCCTGCTGCCGGCCATGGCGATCATATTGCTCGGCCCCATGTCCCCCGCTGTGGTGCTTGCCTCCACCGTGGTTTCCACGGCCATGGTGCCCGCCCAGGATGTTTTTGAAAAAGCTCATGGTATTCGCCCCTCATTGATGGGTGACATATTAACGAGCAAAAGTTGAAAATTATGTTCTGCTCGCGAGAAAGACTTGTAAGTTGAATTGAAAGTTCAAAATTAGCCTACGACAAAACGAAACCGTTTTGTTTGTGAAATTAAATTTATCTAGCTGAGCGGAGCATTGCTTTTGGTGGGTAGTATTCCCCTAATTTTGATCATAGCGTGATCAATGACAATCAAAACAGCAGTAATTGGATTTCTGTCAGCATTGTAATCCCGAGGTCATCGTGTCGTTATCAGGTCCCGGAAATAATGCGCTCAGCGAGATTCATTTCTCTTTTTATCCCTATGCCTCACACATACTAAGCGTCCCCAACGCCTAGGGGCCTAAGGCCTCTGACGCTCCGCACATTGCGCAATCGCTCAGCATCTGTCGACGGTTTGCCTTGTAGCTCCCGCTAACTCCATAGCTACCGCCATGGATAAGCAGCTTCCAGAGTTTGATAATGACACCTTCCAAATCCATTGTTCACACCCTGTTAAGCAAATGGATCTTTGCTATTCGCAATGCGCGGCAGAAAGGCATCAGTACTAATTTGCTAATCGGCCTGGTGACTTTTTGGTTACTGCTATTCGCGAACGCTGAGCTCTGGAACGTGCTCTGGAAGCTGGTATTCAAAACCGATGAAGTGAACTGGCAGCTAGCGGCTAGCCTCCCAGTCATAGTATTCGCATGGGTGTTTACCGTTCTGAGCTTGCTGTCATGGGGGCGGCTGGCCAAACCCATACTGTGCCTGGTACTGATCAGCGCGTCTTTTGCGAGTTACTTCATGAATGCCTACGGCATCGTGATCGATTACACAATGTTCACCAACGTTGTGGAGACCGACGTCGCTGAGGCAACCGAGCTGCTGAATTGGAAGCTCGGTCTTTGGGTCGCAATGGTTGGGGTGTTGCCCGTCTACCTGATTGCCCGGGTTCCCCTCCGGCGCAAGCCTTGGGCCAAAGCTTTGGTCAGCAGGTTCATTGCTCTGTCGCTCGCTCTGTTGACCTTATCTGGCATCGCGTTGAGTCAGTACCAGTCGTATGCCTCCTTGCTGCGCAACAATCGGGAGATCCGGCTGATTCTGGTACCTACCAACTTGTTTGCGGCTGGCCATGGGTACCTGAAGCGTCAGCTGGCCTCACCTAAAACGCTGACGGCCATTGGTACTGATGCGGTAGTTAATCGACAGGGTGCGGCTCGTAAACCCAGGCTGCTGGTACTGGCAGTAGGAGAGACCGCTCGCTCCGCCAACTTCTCCCTCAACGGCTACTCCCGTGAAACGAATCCGGAACTAGAAAAGCGAAATGTCATTAGCTTCACGAACGTGAGCTCCTGCGGTACCGCTACCGCGGTCTCGCTGCCATGCATGTTCCTGGACGTGGGTAAGGCCCAGTACAAAGATGGCTTGGCCAAGAGCCGAGAAGGGCTGCTCGACGTGCTTCAACGCGCTGGCATCAGTGTCATGTGGACTGACAACAACTCGGGGTGCAAAGGGGTCTGCGACAGGGTTCCCAACCACAAGGCTGCCTCTCACGCGGATTCCCAACTGTGCACCAGCGAGGAGTGTAAGGACGGGGTGCTGCTCACGGAGATGCAAGACTTCATCAAGCGCCAGGAAGGCGATGCTGTCCTGGTGCTCCACTACAAAGGCAGTCACGGCCCGGCCTACTACAAGCGCTACCCCTCGCAATTCAAGAAATTCGCACCGGTGTGCGAGACCAACGAGCTCGACAAATGTAAGCAGGAGGAGGTGGTCAATGCCTACGACAACTCAATCCTCTACACCGATTATGTGACTGCAAATCTCATCGATATCCTGGCGGCCAACACCAAGTTCGACACTGCGCTGATGTACGTTTCGGACCACGGCGAATCGCTGGGGGAGGGTGGGCTCTATCTACACGGGCTGCCTTACGCGATGGCTCCTGACGAGCAAACAAAGGTGCCGTTGGTACTTTGGATGTCTGACTCGCTCGCGAAGAGCGAAAAGGTCAACGTGGGTTGTTTGAAAGCTCAAACCACGTCACCGCTGAGCCACGACAACCTGTTCCACACCGTGCTCGGCATGATGAACGTCCAGACGTCTTCGTATCGCTCAGCGCTGGATTTCACTGCCCCTTGTAAGCCCTTTGTCGGAGGCTCTTATTCTGGCCTCTGAATGTTCGATGTGGACCGGATCATCGGCCAGGCGGTTCTGCACCAGCCTGCTTTGACAGCTGAGAGAAGCTGGACTAATTACATAGCTGCATTCAACAACCCAAGCGGAAAAGGAAGTTTTGCATGAGCATCAAGCCAGGCCCAAAGCGCACCAATGAAGATGGCACTCCGGACAAAAGGCAGCGAGTCACCCCTGAAAAGCAGAAGGACCATCCGGACCTGAAACCCCACAAGCACAAAAAGGGGGAGTAAGAAAAAAGCAGCTCTCGGGAGCTGCTTTTTTTTTGGGGCTGTGTGCAAACCCTCCCGACCGTCTCGCTGATCAATCGGACCGCGTCGTGAGTCTTCCGCTTGGCTTGATGGATTCTGAAGCTACCTCCGGATCGGTTATCCCTTCAGTGCGGACGACGAGACTGATATCCCAGAGCGTTGAGCTGATACTCGCTGACAGCCCGAAATTGTGATTCTGCGATTTGACGCAGGCGCTCAACCTCTTCGGCAGATGAGCCAGAAGCCTGCGCCTCGTGGTATTGCTTCATCGCATCCACTGCGTCGGTATACATGGGGTGGTCGGGGAGAAGAGCTGGCATCTTTTTCGTCATGTAGCGGCAGGTCCTCACTGGATAGTCGACGGTGGTTTACCTGCTTTGAGGAGCTGAAAATCAATGACCGCCTGATAGAGCGAATCTGCCAATGGGTGAAGACGCTGTACCTCAAGGTCTGGCAATCCAGCAGCCTCCGCTTCGTGGGCCTGTCGGATAGCTTCAAGCGCTTGCCTCATCAGTGGCTCACCAGCCTCGACCATTCCAATGAATGTGCGCTTCACAACATTTTGCTCCATTCAGCTGAAGATGAATTATAGGACACCGCGGCGTGGCAAGGCCCCGAGCAGCATAGGTGTTCGACGCCCGACTGAACGAATCAATGAGGAGCGCGCTGGCCTGGGGAGTGGCCAGGGCGCGTGTCGTAGCTACGTTGTAAACCACTTTTTTTCACTGTAAACCACTGTGGTTACAGTGAAAAAAAGTGGTTTACAACAGGCCTCCTCAGGCCTGAGTCAGCTCCAGCAGATCGCCCAGTTCCTCCCGGGCCATCTTCACTCTATCCATTCTGCGATAAGGATGATCAACCGGCATCCGGATAAGGGATTCGAACCAAGCCGAATCGAATTTGATGACTTCCTTGTGAATGTGCTCAAGCTCACCTCCGCGAGGCTGTGACACTACAAACTCCATGCTTTCAACCAAGCCGGACGCTTCACTGTCTTTGACGATTCGATGGCGGATGAAACTCATTTTGAGATCAAAATATGCCGCCTTCGAACCAGGCACCTTCTTCGATTCCAGCCGACCAGTGCTGCTGATTTCCGCCCCTGGCACCTCAGCGGCAATAGCTTTCACCAGCTCAGCATTTCCAATGACCTTCTGGCCAAACAGGCGGGTGGCGTCCGACATGTAAGCAAAGATCCATGGCACATTGCGAAGCGTCGCGCCGGTATAGAGGTAGCCACGCTCTCCCTTGTAACGCTGCAGCATGCCTCTCAACGCGTTCTCGGAAAGGACCAGTTGGGTCTCTTTCTCCAGGATGTAAACCACGCGATCGAACTGTTCGATCAATAGCTTGAGAATCTTCCGTGGGACGCCGTCAAACCTGGTTTTTCGTTCTGTTTTCTTGTGCTGGCGAGGCTGGAAGTACGGGCAATCGTTACGGGCCTCACTATCAAATGGAGCGATGCCGCGAATGCTCTTAGTAGCATGTTTCCCGAATGGGTTCTTCACGTTAGGCGGTAGCTCATACAGCCCAACCAGCTGGACAGGGTTGTCGCATGCCGGGCATACAGCAAACTGAGCTAGCTTGCCGGCACTTCCAGGCTGGTACCATGGATCTCTGCGGAAGGTCTCGGCCTCGAAACCTTCCTTGTCGATGATCTTGCTTTCTGTGTCTTCGATGCGGACCTTATAGACATCCATCTTTGCTGAAACCGTATCAATAGAGGGTCTCTGGATGGTAACGAGCGAGGATAGGCAGCAGTAGGCCTAACTGACCCTTTTGGTGGTCACCCACTGGTTTGAGGCCCGCCCAAAGCATGCCTGATCGACCTGGGCGGGCCCTAGAAACAACTAACCCCCTGGTGCGCAGTACAGGTCTGGGACCTGCCCGAGGCGTGGGGGCTATTCTTGGAGCGACAGTGACACCGGCTCCGGAGAAAATCAATTGGTTTGTAGAGCAGCCGGTCAGCTAAGGTCAAACCCAGATCCTAAAGGGGAGGCCGATAGCAGCTCAGTCAGCATCATCGGCACCTTCTTCATCTTCATCGGTATCCCCAACACTGAGCCAGTCGTGAAGGTTGTACCGCACGAAGTCTTCCGCATCGAGCATGGTAAAGTCTTGGAGCACCGTGACGTCTGCTCCACCGAAGTACAGTGCGGATTCCACGCCATCCGGACACTCAGCCCACCAACATCCGGACACTCATTA
>NZ_JAEILC010000145.1:0-25214 GCF_016307435.1 Pseudomonas sp. S4_EA_1b
TTTTTACACACTCTGGGCCGATTTCCGCCCGTCACAAAGAACTCTATCTGCATACGGTCTTTTGTGAGCAAAACTATCAAGTCAGTGTTGGTTCACCCTTGGCTCCTCTTCCTCGCCCCCTGCATTTGCTGCCCGTTCAACCCTGAACCAGACCGCAGTTCAACACCATAGGTCCGGTCGACCTGTGGACGCGTGGAACGACCCGCTGTGCCTTTCAGTCAACCTGTACCTATTCATCGGTAAGGTACGGCGCAATGGATAAGACAATCACCGTGGACCAACTGGCGACCACTGACCTCAGATCGGTCAACGAGATATGGCTCGGCAGCACGCATACCCAGCTGTGTCTATGGCGTGGTGAGCAAGTGTTCACCCACGAGATGCTCAGTGAGGGCACCCACGATCAGAATGTTAGGCGCCTGTGCTTGCAGCTGGTCGATCCTGACGATCAGGCTGCGGTGGCCCGTGTTGAGGTGATGGTGCGCGAACGGCTGGTAAAAATGGGCAAGGAGGGCGAGTTTTATCCGGCGCAAGAGGCGGACACTTATCAGTAATCGCGCTGCGGCTGAGCAAGTGGGCGGGCCAGTCATGGCCGAAACCGGCCCATCACGCCCGCAATCGGTCTACCATGCACGCCCCGGCAGTGGTTCCACGCGCTACCGTTCTTTTCCTCAATAGGTACCGCAATGTCCATCGAACACATTTCCCTCCCCAAAGGCGTCGGCCCGCAGGCTGCCAAGCTTCTTGACGCTATTACCGGCGCCGCCACCGATGAAGAACTCAACCGCGCCGGGGGTAAAGCCGAAGGGTTTGTGCTTGGGCTGGAAGCCAGCAAAGCGATCAAGAGCCAGATCGCCGAGTCGTTGTATGTGGCTTACGACGACGCGGCGAGCCATCGGGCGGATGAGTTGAAAGGTTAAGCCGAGCAGGGCGCTTCGCGGTCGAGGAGGCGGGCGGTGAGCAGTACGCCGAGTTCGCTCAGTTGGTGAATGGCCAGGGCGATGTCGCGGTGTTTGCCGCTGAGGTCTTCGGACAGGTCGAGCAGCAGCGTGCTGACGCTGGTGAAAGTTTCGTAGCTGTTGGTGATGAGGCTTTCGGTGCTGGCGTCGGGGGTGACGCTAAAAAGAGGGGGTGAATCTGGCGTGACTTTGTACATACAAGATATCCCGAATGATGCCGTCACCTTGTCGCTACTAAACGATGGGTGGCAGCTGTACGCAGGTTAGTAGACCGGTGGATATCTAAAGCCGGCGCGCCCGGAGGCGCCCTACGCACAGCCACCATCAAGTTCAGACGCAATGTCTGAATGATGTAACTCATGCACTCTTCGATACCCAACTCAGGCTACTAAACCCGGTCCCTGAGAAATTCAGCGACCGGGCAACCTTAGAGACGGCCACCCCAGCGCACAAGCCGGCGGATTCTGACGCAGGCGTAGGCAAGGGAGCAAGGCGTCGCTGGCTATTCGGATTTAGCCTTCAGACGATTTTCGCCAACACCTCCAAGTTCTACGGTCAGAACCCCTGGCTGACACTGACCCCACGCATGATGAAAAACCGTGGGTCGATCAGCTGTAGGCCCTGCTCACCTTTCACGCGGCCGACCGTAACGTGGTAGGTCTTGGGCGCTTCGGAAAGGTTTTCCGGATGGCGTGTGAGTTTTGCCAGGGCCGGGGTTTTAGCCCAGGCGGCCACGGGCATCTGGCGGATGTCTAGGGTGACCACCCAGGATTTGTCCACGGCGGCGCCCATCGGGTCAGGGTTGGGGCTGACATCCTTGATCTTGGCAATTTCGTAGCCTTGGGAATAACAAAAGCCCGGCGCTTGTTCGGTGTAGGCCGTGCGACCGGATTCGGTGAGGCTGTAGGTTTTGTCGCTTTTGGCCAGAAGGCCGGCGTCGACCAGGGCGTCGAACGCCGGTGCGTTGCCGCTGGAAACGCCGGCGCTGAAACTCTCGCTCAAGGTCACCGGGAAACTCTTGAACATTGGTGCGCTGATGCAGGCAGGGCCTTGCAGTCGGGTTTGCAGCGCCGTTTGAATGTCCGTGTCGGACGGGCTGTCGCTGCAGGCGGTGAGCAGCAGGGCGCTGGCGGTGGCGAGGGCCATGGCAGTGAGTCGCATCGTTTTATCCTTGACGATTGAGGGCGTGTCGGCACTGAGACTGTCACATTGAGTAAATGTTTCCGCCATTTACGACGGTGCATTATTGTGGCCGCCTTCGCCCGAATAAGCAGTGCCGTCCGCAGGAGCGCCCATGACATTGACCGTCGACACGTTTATCTCCCTGGCCATGGCCAACCCCCTCAATGCCGAAATTACTGCACGCCTACCCGACCTGGGTGTGGCGCAATGCATGCTCACGGCGGGCTGCCTGTTCCAGGCGGTGTGGAACCATCAAGCGAATCGACCGGCCGATCACGGCGTAAAGGACTACGACGTTTTTTATTTCGACCCAGACCTGTCCTACGAGGCTGAGGACAGGGTGATTCGGGCGGCGCAGGGGGTGTTCAAGGACTTGGGGGTAAATGTCGAGGTCAGGAATCAGGCGCGGGTTCACTTGTGGTATGGCCAACGTTTCGGTCGGCCTTACCCCCAGTTGCACTCGGCCCGCGACGGCGTGGATCGTTACTTGGTGGCCGGCACCTGCATCGCTTTGGAGGTGGCGACGGGCGAGTTGTATGCGCCTTACGGGTTGCAGGATGTGGCCGAGGGCGTGCTGCGCATCAACCCGTTGCACACAGAACCCGCGTTGTTTGCGCAAAAGGCCCTTAGTTATCAGGCGCGCTGGCCCTGGCTCAGGATCGTCGCGCCCGGTTCAGCCGAGTAGGCCACCCAGCACGGCGCAACCTGCCACCACCAGCCACGGCGGCAGCTTCCAGGTCATCAGGGCGACGAGTGCGAGTAACGCTAGGGCGAAGTCGTACAGATTGAAGATCGCGCTGGTCCACACAGGGTGGTACAGCGCCGCCAGCAACAGGCCGACCACCGCCGCGTTGACCCCCGCCAACGCGGCCTGGGTGCGGGGGCTGTGGCGCAGGCTCTGCCAGAAGGGCAGCGCGCCGAAGATCAGTAAAAACGACGGCGCGAAGATTGCCAGCAGGCACACCACGCCGCCGATCCAGCCGTTGGGGGGCGCATGCATCGAGGCGCCGAGGAAAGCGGCAAAGGTGAAGAGTGGGCCGGGCACGGCTTGTGCGGCACCGTAGCCGGCGAGGAATACGTCGTTGCTCAGCCATTGCGGCGCCACCACTTCAGCTTGCAACAACGGCAGCACCACATGGCCACCGCCGAACACCAAGGCGCCGCTGCGGTAGAAGGCGTCCACCAGCGCCAGGCTGTGATGGGGCAGCCCCTGCGCCAGCGCCGGCAGGCCCACCAGCAGTACGGCAAACAGCAGCAACCACAGGGCCCCGGCGCGTCGGCTGAGGGGGATGGGCAGTGCGTCGGGCGCAGCGGCCAGTGCAGGTTTGAATAGCACCAGGCCGGCCAATCCAGCGGCGGCAATCACGCCCACCTGCGCCCACGCCGAGGGTTGCCACAGTACTGCTGCGGCCGCGAGCAGCATCAGCAGCACCCGCGCTACGCCCCGGCACAGGCTGCGCGCCATGCCCCACACGGCTTGGGCGACCACTGCCACCGCGACCACCTTGAGGCCATGCAGCACACCGGCGGGCACGGCCGTACCGTAGTGGGCCAAGCCCAGGGCAAACAGGATCAGCAGCAATGCCGACGGCAATGTGAACCCGGCCCACGCCGCCGCCGCGCCGCCATAACCGGCGCGGGTCAGGCCCAGGGCGATGCCGACCTGGCTGCTGGCCGGGCCGGGCAAAAACTGGCACAGGGCGACCAATTCCGCATAGCTGCGCTCGCTCAGCCAGCGCCGCCTGGTCACGAACTCATGGCGAAAATACCCCAGGTGCGCAATCGGGCCGCCAAACGAGGTAAGCCCCAGGCGCAGGAAAATCAGGAACACCGCCCAGGGGCTGCTGTGTCGATCGCTGATGAGGTCGGTCAAGATTGGGCTCTCGGGCGCGTGGAGTGAAGGCACGGTAACCAATTTTAATGACGGCTGAAAGCGAGGGGGCCGACGCGAATTTCAGACCCGCATTGAATTTATGCGCGCTTGCTTGAGTCATTTGAAACAAGCAGACCGCTTGGTTTTCTTTCCACTCGCCCCGCTGACTTCAGCCAAGGACCGACGATGACCTTTTTTATCTTCCTGCTCGCCTGCGCCGCCGCCGCCAGTACCGGCATCATTTTCAAGCCTGGCGCGTGGTACGACTCCCTGGTCAAACCGAGCTTTACACCGCCCAATTGGTTGTTCCCGGTGGCGTGGACGATCATCTATCTGCTGCTGGCCTGGGCTGGTTACCGCTTGAGCCTGATCCCCGGCAGCCAGATGGTATTGGCGCTGTGGGCGGCGCAGATTGCCTTGAATACCTTGTGGACCCCGGTGTTTTTCGGCGCCCACCGGCTGTTGGCGGGCATGGTGATTATCGTGCTGCTGTGGCTTACCGTCGCCGCGATGGTGGTGCTGGCCGTGCGCCTGGACCTGCTCACCGGTTTGATGCTGTTCCCGTACCTGGCGTGGCTGTGTGTGGCGGCGGCGTTGAATTTTTCGATCTTGCGTAATAACCGCTGATGGCCCTGCAGCCATGGCCCGCCAGTGCGGCCGAACTGGCCCAGATGCGCCGCTTCAACCAGAAACTGGGGTGGATGCCGCGCTTCAAGATCCGCAATCGCGTGACGCCGCGCGTATTGCAGACGTTGTTGCGCATCAGCCAGAAAATCAAGAAAGGCCCAGCCGCTGAAACCCGCTTGATTCGCCAGGACGGCATTCAAGTGCCGGTGCGCATCCTGCGTCCCAGCGGCACACCCAAGGGCGTGGTGCTGGATATCCACGGCGGCGGCTGGGTGATCGGCAACGCGCAAATGGACGACGACCTCAACTTGGGCATGGTGCGCGCCTGCGACGTGATAGTGGTGTCGGTGGACTATCGGTTGGCGGTCGACACGCCGGTCCAAGGCCTGATGCAGGACTGCCTGGCCGCCGCGCGCTGGCTGCTCGGTGAACCGGAGTTTGCCGGGTTGCCGGTGATCGTCGTCGGCGAATCGGCCGGTGGGCACCTGGCGACCGCGACATTGCTCGCGCTGAAACAATGGCCGGCGCTGCTCCAACGGATCAGCGGCGCGGTGCTGTATTACGGCGTCTACGACCTCACCGGCAGCCCCAGCGTGCGGGCGGCAGGCCCCGATACGTTGCTGCTGGACGGGCCGGGCATGGTCGACGCGCTGCGCTTGCTGACGCCAGGGCTGAGTGACGAGCAGCGTCGGCAGCCACCGTTATCGCCGCTGTTTGGTGAGGTGGAGGGAATGCCGCCGGCCTTGATGTTCGTCGGCGAGCTGGACCCGCTGCTGGACGATACGCGGTTGCTCGCCGAGCGCTGGCCCCTGGCAGAGGCGCACTTGCTGCCGGAATCGGCCCACGGGTTTATCCACTTTCCGGTGGCCATGGCGGATGCGGTATTGGCGTATAGCCGACGGTGGATCAGCGGTTGCATCACTGGTGAACAGTCTTCGCGCTAACACAGCGCATCACATCGACAGTGGGTCTGACGACTCTTTTCGTGGTGAGTCGACGTGATGTGATGAGCGGTTTTTTGTGGTGAGCGGGCTTGTCCGAATGCCGGTCAGTTAAGGACTCAGTGAGTGTTTTTCTGCGCTAGGCTGAGGACGGGTTCGCATGCCGCAAACTGCGCGGTAGTACGCCGTATGATCCAGCCAGGCGATGACTATCAAAGGTGGGAGGGGGCTTGCCCCCGATAGCGCTGGTGAGTCAGCCCATCTGTCACTGACCCACCGCAATCGGGGGCAAGTCGAATCGTCGCACCGCCCCTCCCACATTTTGAGCCGGTTCTTCCAGTTAATACTGAGTAGGCCGTTTAGATTCGCATACTGGCTATGATTTTTTAGTCATTGCCCATCTCGCCTTAACTGACTGGTACTAGGGCAAGCCCGCTCAGCTGACTGGACTTACAACTGCCGTTGCAGATGAGTGGTCCGCCAGACCGGGTCTGACTCGATATCCACCACTTCAAAGCCCTGGCGTATCAGAAATAGTTGCTTCGAAACACGCTAGATCGGCGGTTAGACCGGCGGTGCTGAGGGACGGGACCAACTCGGCGCGGGCCTGCAGGACGAAGGTCATTACGACTCTTTTCGTGGTGAGTCGACGTGATGTGATGAGCGGTTTTTTGTGGTGAGCGGGCTTGCCCTAATGCCAGTCAGTTAAGGACTCAGTGAGTGATTTCTGCGCTAGGCTGAGGACGGTTTCGCATGCCGCAAACTGCGCGGTAGTACGCCGTTTGATCCAGCCAGGCGATGACTATCAAAGGTGGGAGGGGGCTTGCCCCCGATTGCGGTGGGTCGGTGGCAGATGGGCTGACTCACCAGCGCTATCGGGGGCAAGTCGAATCGTCGCACCGCCCCTCCCACATTTTGAGCCGGTTGTTCCAGTTAATACTGAGTAGGCCGTATAGATTCGCATACTGGCTCTGATTTTTTAGTCATTGCCCATCTCGCCTTAACTGGCTGGCATTAGGGCAAGCCCGCTCAGCTGACTGGACTTACAACCGCCGTTGCATATGAGTGGTCTGCCAAACCGGGTCTGACTCGATATCCACCACTTCAAAGCCCTGGCGTCTCCAGAAATCAATCGCCCCCGGCAGAAACGGGTGAGTGTGCAGGTACATCATCTGCACTTCATCGGCTCGGGCCTGTGCCTCCAGCGCCCGATACAGCCTGCTTGCCAGGCCAAAGCCACGGAACGCCGGCAGCACGTACAGGCGCACCACTTCCACGGTGTTCAGGCCTCGGTAGTTCAACTGGGGAAAACGTCCGTCGTAGGGGAGGTAGCCGATGGCGGCAACGATCGCACCGGCTTTACGCACGATCATGAATTGACCTCCACCCTGAAGGTACGTTGCTTCGAAACTCGCTAGATCGGCGGGTAGACCGGCGGCGCTGAGGGACGGAAACAACTCGGCGCGGGCCTGCAGGACGAAGGTCAGTACATCGGGGATGTCGGCGGTGGTTATCGCTGTTGGTGTAAGAGTGAGTGCCGGCAGCATCGTGGTGCTTTTATCAAGTTTCACAGGGTGTCCTTGACTGGTTGAGCTGAAATAGAGAACTGGAAAATTACTCGTCTACGCAGGCTGAATCCGCCCCACGCCCTGGCTGTCTGATCAGTTGGGCCGCAACCGCAGTATTTGCGCCCCATCGAACGGGTCGGTCAGGTAGTGCGCCTGCACGCCAAAGGTGTCTTGCAGGCGTTGCGGGGTGAGCACCTCCAGCGGTTTGCCCAGCGCCACCAGCCGCCCGCGATCCAGCACGGCGAGGCGGTCGCAGGTCAGGGCCTGGTTGAGGTCATGCAGGGCGATCAGGCTGGTCACCGGTAGCGCTTGCACGCCTTTAAGGATCGCCAGTTGGTGCTGGATGTCCAGGTGATTGGTCGGTTCGTCCAGCAGGAGGATCCGGGGCCGTTGCGCCAGGGCGCGGGCGATGTGTACGCGTTGGCGTTCACCGCCGGAAAGGCTGCGCCAGGCGCGCTGGCTCAGGTGGGTGGCGTCCACGTCGACGAGGGCCTGGCGCACGATGGCGTCGTCCTCGGCGCACCATGGGCTCAGCGCCGACAGCCAGGGTGTGCGCCCCAGGGCCACGGCGTCGAACACGCGGATGGCGTCGTCGGTGTCGGCCTGTTGTTCCACCACCGCCAGTTGCTGGGCGATGGCGCGGCGCGACAGGTCGTGCAAGCGCTGCTCGCCCAAGCGCACTTCGCCGCTGGCCGGCGGGCGCAGGCCGGCGAGCAGCTTGAGCAGGGTGGATTTGCCCGAGCCGTTCGGGCCTACGATGCCCAGGGTTTCTCCCTGGGCCACCTGCAGATCGATCCCGCGCAGCAGCTCGGCGTCGCGCACTTTGAAGCCCAGGTTGGTGCAGCTCAACACCGTCATCGCGCGTTTCTCCGGCCGATCAGGATCAGCGCAAACACCGGCGCGCCCACCAGCGCCGTGACCACGCCGACTGGAATCACCTGGCCCTTGATCAAGGTGCGCGACAGCACATCGGCGGCGATCAGAAACAGCGCGCCACCCAACGCACTGGCCGGCAGCAGGCGCGAGTGCCCGGTGCCCAGCAACAGGCGCACAGCGTGGGGGATCACCAGGCCGACAAAACCGATGGAGCCCACAATCGACACCATCACCGCCGTGACCAGCGCCGCGCAGCCCACCAGCACGATCTGCACTCGCCGCACTGGGATGCCCAGGGATGCCGCCGAGTCGCTGCCGAAGGTAAACGCATCCAGCGCGCGACGGTGCCACAGGCATACCGCCAACCCCAACAGCGCCACCGGCACCGCCAGCCACACCGATGGCCAGCGCACGCCGCTGAGGTTGCCCAGCAGCCAGAACAGAATGCCGCGCGCCTGTTCGGAGCTGGCCGACTTGGTGATCAGGTAGGCGGTGAGGGCGTTGAACAACTGCGAGCCGGCAATGCCCGCCAGGATGATCTGGCCGGTGCCGCTGGACGAACCGCTGGCCCGCGCGAGCAGGATCACCAGGGCAAACGCCGCCATCGCGCCGACGAATGCGCCGGCCGACAGCGACACCAGCCCGCCACCCACGCCCATCAGCGCCACCAGCACCGCGCCGGTCGAGGCGCCGGCGCTGATGCCCAGCAAATACGGATCGGCCAGCGGATTGCGCAGCAGCGATTGCAGGATCACCCCGCAAGTGGCCAGCCCGGCACCGCAGGCGGCGGCGACCAGGGCGCGAGTCAGGCGGTAGTTCCACACCACGCCCTCGTCGATGGGGTCGAGCACATAACCGGCGTGCCACAGTTTGTTGGCGAGCACCTGCAACACCACCTGGGGTTCGATGGCGGTTTCGCCGATGGCCACCCCGGCGAGTACGGCAGCGAGCAGCAGCGCCAGGGCGAGGAGGGTGCGTAGCAGACTGGCGGTCATTGCGGCAGGTCGTAGCCGTCGATGGCGCTGGCCAGTTGTTCCAGGCCATCGAAGGTGCGCACGCTGGCCTGCAAGGCCAGGGCGTCGAGGATGATGATGCGGTTATGTTTGACCGCGTCCATGTTGCGCGTGACCGGGTCGCTGCGCAGGAAAGCGAGTTTCTTTTCGTGGTCGTCGGCGGGGTAGCGGCGGCGGTCCATGCGGGCGATTACCAGAAAGGTCGGGTTGGCTTTGGCGATGGTTTCCCAGCCGACGGCCGGCCACTCTTCGTCGGACTGCACCACGTTGCGCAGGCCGAGGGTCTCCAGCATGAATTCAGGCACGCCTTTATGGCCGGCCACGTACGGGTCGCTGGCCATCTCGGAGCTGGAGAACCACACCAGCGCACTGGCCTGCTTGAGACCCTTGCCCTGCGCCGTGGCGACGGCCTTGGCCAGGCGCGCCTTGAGGCTGTCATTCAGTTGTTGGCCGCGATCCTGGACGTCGAAAATGGCTGCCAGTTGGCTGATGCTTTTGTAAATGGTGTCGATGCGAAACGGCTCCAGCCGCGTGCCGTCGGCGCCCACCAGGTTGTCCTTGCCTTCGCAATCGGAGGGCAGCAGGTAAGTGGGGATGTTCAGCTCATGAAACTGCTCGCGTGTGCCCACCACGCCTTGGGGGCCGACCACCCATTCCAGCTCGGCGGCCACCAGTTGCGGGCGCTTGGCGATCACCGCTTCGAAGCTCGGCTCGTTATTGGCCAGGCGCTCGATGGTGTCGTTCTGCGCCTTGAACTGCGGCAACACCGGGTTGAACCACAGCGAGGTGCCGACCACTTTGTCGCCTACACCGAGGGTGTAAAGCATCTCGGTGGCGGTCTGGCCGATGGTCACGCTGCGCGCGGGGGCCTGGGTAAAGGTCAGCGTGCTGCCGCAGTTCTGCACCGTCAGCGGGTAGTGAGTGGGCGCGGCGTGAGCCAGGGTGGCCAGGCCGAAACTGGCGAGCAGGGCGGTAGCGCGTGGCAGCATGGGGCGTTCTCCGTGTGGACCGTACGTGCGACTGGGGAGCTACGGTCATGGAAACACGCCCTTGAACACCGCCGCCAAGGGCCGGGCAAGGAAGTCCTTCCCGGACACCCCGCCGGTTAGTGATGTTGCTGGGCCGGCAGGTCTCCTGACTGATGCGTCGTCGCCTCGCTCCAGCCTTCCCGGACGCGTCCAGTGGCAGTGGGGAGCAGGCTCGGCACCTACAGTTGCGGGGGCAGTTCCGATTGGCGCGGCGTACCGCGCTTCGGATTCCCTATTAGTCCCGTTCGGGAACCGGCGCGGTATGGTAGTCGATCAGGGCGAGGCGATATAGCCCGAAGAGCGCGCGGTCACAGACGAATGTCTTGCGGGTCCCGGATGAGTGCCTCAATCCGCGTGCCGGTAGCGCGCTCTTCGTTGCTGAAGCCGTCGTAGTCAGCCAGGTTGGCGAAGCGAATGCCGGTCAACTGTTCAATTTGCAGCACGCTGCGCCGGTAGGTCCTGAGTGGGCCGAAGATCAGGTCGAGCTGCCCCAGCTCGCGGCTTTGATCGATCATGTAGGCACTGGCCGAGGGTTTGCCGTCATCGCCCAGGTAAGCCACCACTTTCCAGAATGCCTTGGGGATTTTCACGCCACGGTACACGCGGTCGTCATCGGCAAACACTGGGCCGCTGAACACGGTGGCGCGGGCTTGCCAGCGTTGGGTGTTATCCAGGATGTAGTCTTCCAGCTCCAGCCAGGTCTTCTGGTTGAACCCGCTCATTTGCGGCGAACAGTTGGTGAAATGGAAGGTATCGACATTGGCGGTGGCGGCCTGCTCGCCCCAGTTGGGGTCTTGGCGCCGTACCAGGTGGCCGCGGTCCAGGCCATTGTTGGTGTAGAGCGCTTCGCCCACCTGCGCGCTGATCGGCAGGCGACCGTCGTAGGCCCAGGTGTCATTGCTGCGGGTAATGTCTACGTGCTTGGCGCCATCGATATTGACGCCCACGTAGAGCGCCAGTCGCCGCGAGCGCGACATCGTTATCGAAAAGTGCGTGTAGTCCAGGCGCAGTGGTTCCACATCATCCTGCAACGCCTCGTCTGTAGTGGGCCAAGGCACGACGAAGCGGCTGAGAAAATCCGTAGCGTACCCTTGGCGGTCCTGCAGATCCTTGGCGGCGGTCACCCGTGGGGTTGCTGCCCGGGCTTCCAGCAGACTCGCGCTTGGCGCGATCAGTGGGCGCAGATCGGCCAGGCGCGGGCGATGGGACAAATCGATAGGGGGATTGCGGGCTGGCATGGTGTGTTCCTCTCGGTCCTTGAATACACACCAGTGCAGCATAGGCTCATGACAATTTCAGCCTGGTCGCTATCGCGATTGTCAGGGCGGCGCTTGTCACGTCGCCGCCAGCAGCCTTCTCACTTCGGCGACGATCAGATCGATCTTGAAAGGCTTGGCCAGCACGGCGTCGAACAGGTCCGAGCGCTCCATGCCGATGTGCGCCTGCGCGCCGCTCATCAGGATGATCGGCAGGTGATTGACGCTCGGCAGGGCGCGCACCGCTTCGGCGAGTTGTTGACCGTCCATCACCGGCATCATGAAGTCGGTGATGATCAGCGACGGGCGTTCGCGCTCCAGCACGTCCAGTGCCTTGCGTCCGTTGCTCGCTGTGACGACCATGAACCCCTCATCCTCCAGCGCGAAGCCAAGGATGTCGGCGATCAGATATTCGTCATCGACGACCAGGATGGTGGTCATGTCAGTCCAACCCACACAAAGACTTAAAAAGCTGAACCAGGCAGCGCTGAATTGGACACCACTGAGGGGGCATTTCTTGAAACCTTTCTTAGATCAACGGCTTGGTCGCGGATGACCACTTCCAGAAGCGAGGGGTCATAGAAGCTGTCTCTGACCTTAAGAATGGAAAGCGTCCTTCTAAGTTCAGACTGAATCTCGAAGAAACGCATCAACATCAAGTTGTCGGCAATGCTCGACAGCTCGGATGCCGGTGAACTGACCTCGGAACCGAACAGATCGTGCATTTCCCAGGTCGCGAATACCGTGACGCCACGGGCGCGCAGTTCGTTCATCAGCGCGCTGTAGAAATCGGTGATGCGCGCCGGGTTGGTGGACACGCGGGTCATGCCGCTGAGGCTGTCGATAAACAGACGCTTGATGCCTTTTTCTTCCACCAGGCCCAGCAGACGCGCGCCCAGACCGTCGAGCAAACCTTCGGTGGTGGGCTGCCAGGCGATGCTCAGGGCGCCGCTGTCCTGCATCTGTTGCAAGTCGATGCCGAGGGACAGGCCCTTGAGTTGCAGGCGCTGCGGGCTTTCGTAAAAGCCGAAGTGCAGACCCGGCGCGTCCACCGTGGACTCGGACAAAAACTTGAGGCCCAAAGTGGTCTTGCCGATGCCCGACGGGCCCATCACCAGGGTCACGCTGGAGCTGTGCAGGCCGCCGCCGAGAATCGCGTCCAATGAAGTGATGCCGCTGGGGATGCGCGTCAGGTCGGCGCTGTCCGGTGCGGAAGGGCGGCCATAGAGGCTTTCCAGGCGCGGGTACACCACCAGGCCGTCGTTGGTGATTTCGCATTCGTGCAGGCCGGTGAGCGCGCCGCTGCCGCGGGTCTTGCGCAATTGGATACGGCGGACCGAGCGGGTGCCGAACAGTTCTTCGCCCATTTCGATCACGCCGTCGACCATGGTGTGTTCTGGGCTGCCGTCGTCCAATCGCGAGCTGGTCAGAAACAGCACGGTGCAACCGGCGAAGGCGGCATGGCCTTGCAGTTCGGAGATGAATTTTTTTGTGTCGATGGGTGAGTCAGCTTTGGAGCGCGCATTGAGCAGGCCGTCCACCACCATGACGGTAGCCTTTTGCCGACTGATTTCGCGCCGGAGCAACTTCACCACCTCGTCGAGACCTTCGTTTTCCAGGGTGTCGAAGGCGCTGACGAATTGGATTTCGGCGCCGACGCGGGAGGCATCGAAAAAGCTCAGGGTGGACAGAAACTGGAAAAGGCGGTCGTGGGATTCCGCCAGCAACGTAGCGACCAAGACACGGCCGCCGTTGCGCGCATGATGAAACCCCAGCTGGTTGGCGAGGATGGTTTTACCGGAGCCGGGGCGCCCCTGGATGATATAGGACGCCCCAGACACCAGCCCTCCCTTGAGCAGAGCATCCAGCCCTTCGATTCCGCTTTGAAGGCGATTTAGCTTTTCCACAGTGCGATCCTGACCCTAAAAACATGCTGTTAAGCCGAGTGGACAGGATGCTAACGCCATTTGTTCAATGGGGCTACTTACGATCCAGCCACACCGTCTGTGCATTACAGAACTCTCGTACGCCAAAGTGCGACAACTCGCGGCCGAACCCGCTCTTTTTCACACCGCCAAAAGCGACGCGCGGATCGGAAACGCTGAACGCATTGACGAAGATACCGCCAGTCTCCAGTTGGTCGGCGATCTGGCGCGCCTTGGCCGGATCTTCGGTGAAAATGCTGGCGGTGAGGCCGAACTCGCTGTCATTGGCCAGGGCCACGGCGTGGTCGGCATCGCGGGCAGTGATGATCGAGGCTACCGGGCCAAACAGTTCTTGTTTGAAGGAGGTCATCTGATCGGTGACGCCCGCCAGGACCGTCGGCTGATAATAGTTGCCGGCCCCCTCGACTTTGTCGCCGCCCAGCAGCAGGGTGGCGCCTTCGTTCAGGGTCGCCTGGACTTGCCCATGCAGTTCGTCGCGCAGGTCGAAGCGCGCCATCGGGCCGACGTAAGTACTGTCGGCGGTCGGGTCGCCCATGACCAGGGCGCGAGTGGCTTCGACGAACTTCGCGGTGAAGGCTTTTGCCACCCCTTCCTCAATGATCAGGCGCTTGGCGGCGGCGCAGACCTGGCCGCTGTTCTGGAAGCGGCCGATGACGGCGGCCTGCACGGCGGCGTCGAGGTCGGCGTCGTTGAGCACGATAAATGGGTCGGAGCCGCCCAGTTCCAGCACACATTTTTTCAGCGCGGCGCCGGCCTGTGAGCCGATGGCGATGCCGGCCCGCACACTGCCGGTGAGGGTGACGGCGGCGATGCGTGGGTCAGCGATGGCGTTGGACACGCCATCCTGGGTCACGTTGAGCACTTCGAACAGGCCATCAGGGAAACCGGCTTGCTGGAACGCTGCTTTGATCAGGTACGCGCAGCCCATCACATTCGGCGCGTGCTTGAGCACGTAGGTATTGCCAGCGAGCAAAGTCGGCACGGCACCGCGCAGCACCTGCCAGACCGGGAAGTTCCACGGCATCACGGCGAGGATCGGCCCCAGCGGGCGGTACTCGATGTGCGCCGTGCCGTTGTCCACCAAGGTCGGTTCCGGGACGAGCATGGCCGGGCCGTGGGCGGCGTACCACTCGCTGAGTTGGGCGCATTTTTCGATTTCGGCACGGGCCTGGGCAATGGGTTTGCCCATTTCCAGGGTGATCATCTGCGCCATGGCTTCGGCCTGCTCGCGCAGAGCAGTGGCCAGGGCCAGCAGCAGCTCGGCACGCTGGCAGACCGGCTGGCGACGCCAAGTGCGGAACGCCCGGGTAGCGCGATCAAGCGCCGCGTCCAGTTGCGGTGCGGTTTCGTAAGGGTAGCTGCCGACGGTTTCGCCGCTGGCCGGGTTGATCGAGAGGGCGTGGGTCTGGGAAGTGATTGCGTTCATGGCGCCGTCCTGCTGAATGGGAGGAATGGGTTCAGCGTACGGGGCTGGCTCTTTTCTGAGAACTGAATAATATTGAGCGATACATTCACGAATGGAGAATGACTTGGATCTGGTGCAGTTGGAAATCTTCAAGGCCGTGGCCGAGCAGGGCAGTATCAGTGCCGCGGCACAGCTGATCCATCGGGTGCCGTCGAACCTGACCACGCGCATCAAGCAGTTGGAGCAGGACTTGGGCGTCGAGTTGTTTATTCGCGAGAAGAGCCGTTTGCGCTTGTCGCCGGCTGGGTGGAATTTCCTCGGCTATGCGCGGCGCATTCTCGATCTGGTGCAAGAGGCCCGCGCCACGGTGGCGGGGGAGGAGCCCCAGGGTGCGTTCGCCCTGGGCTCGCTGGAAAGCACGGCGGCGGTGCGCATCCCGGCCTTGCTGGCGGCCTATAACCAGAAGCACGCCAAGGTCGAGTTGGACCTGAGCACCGGGCCATCGGGCACCATGATCGAAGGTGTGCTGTCGGGGCGCCTGACGGCCGCGTTTGTCGACGGGCCGGTGTTGCACTCGACCCTGGAAGGTGTGGCTGTGTTCGAGGAAGAGATGGTGGTGATCGCGCCGCTGCACCACGCGCCAATCACCCGAGGGCAAGACGTGAATGGCGAGAACATCTATACGTTCCGCTCCAATTGCTCTTACCGGCATCATTTTGAGCGCTGGTTTTCCCAGGATGGCGCGGTGCCGGGCAAAATCTTCGAAATCGAGTCGTACCACGGTATGTTGGCGTGCGTCAGTGCCGGTGCCGGGCTGGCGTTGATGCCGCGCAGCATGCTGGAAAGCATGCCGGGGTCGGCGGCGGTGAGTGTGTGGCCGCTGGCCGATACCTTCCGCTTATTGAATACCTGGCTGATCTGGCGGCGTGGCACGGTGTCGCAGAGTTTGAACAGCTTTGTGAAGCTGCTGGAGGAGGGCGGCCTGGTTGCCGCCTGAGTTATCGATAGGGGAGTGGATTTGCCCTCTCCCACATGTTGGTCTTAATCAGCCGCCGAACTGGAAGGTGCCCATGGCCAATTTCGCCATGATCGCCGTTGCCCCCAGTTGCACCAGCCACAGTGCCAAACCACCGAGGAACACACCGAGCGCCACTTGCAGCACCAGGCTTTTTTCACGCTTGGGGTGGTGGGTGGTACGCGGGGGGAAGGGGTCCATGTCGTCGGGGTCGGCGCGCAGGTCCAAGTCATCGTTTCGCATAGGGCTCTCACAGCAAAGGGGCGGTGGGGTTCAGTCTAGGGGCTGGATACGAAAAAGGGGAAGCCATCGGCTTCCCCTCCTTATGCAACCAGCAGGTTTACAGGACCTGAACGATTGCCTTTGTGACCGCATCGATGTTGGCCTGGTTCAACGCTGCCACGCAGATCCGCCCGGTATCCAACGCATAAATACCGAACTCGGTGCGCAGGCGGGTAACTTGCTCAACGGTCAGGCCGGAGTAGGAGAACATCCCGCGCTGGCGGCCGACGAAGCTGAAGTCGTGGCCCGGTGCAGCCTTGGCCAGTTCGGCGACCATCTGCTCACGCATGCCACGGATGCGCAGGCGCATTTCGGCCAGTTCGGCTTCCCACTGAGCACGCAGCTCCGGGTTGTTGAGTACCGCCGCGACGATGGCCGCGCCGTGGGTCGGTGGGTTGGAGTAGTTGGTGCGGATCACACGCTTGACCTGGGACAGGATGCGCGCGCTTTCTTCCTTGGACTCGCTGACGATCGACAGCGCGCCTACGCGCTCGCCATACAGCGAGAACGACTTGGAGAACGAGCTGGACACAAAGAAGGTCAGGCCCGACTCGGCGAACAGGCGCACGGCGGCGGCGTCTTCGTCGATGCCATCGCCAAAGCCTTGATAGGCCATGTCGAGGAACGGCACCAGGTTTTTGGCCTTGACCACGTCCAGGACTTTTTGCCAGTCGGCCGGGCTCAGGTCGACGCCGGTCGGGTTGTGACAGCAGGCGTGCAGTACCACGATGGACTGCGGCGGCAGGGCGTTGAGGTCTTCGAACAGGCCGGCACGGTTTACGTCGTGGGTGGCGGCATCGTAGTAGCGATAGTTCTGCACCGGGAAACCGGCGGTTTCGAACAGCGCGCGGTGGTTTTCCCAGCTCGGGTCGCTGATGGCCACCACGGCGTTGGGCAGCAGTTGCTTGAGGAAGTCTGCGCCGATCTTCAGCGCGCCGGTGCCGCCAACGGCTTGCACGGTGACCACCCGCTCAGCGCTGAGCAATGGCGATGCTTGACCGAACAGCAGGGTCTGCACGGCCTTGTCGTAGGCGGCGATGCCATCGATCGGCAAGTACCCGCGAGCGGCATGTTGCGCCACGCGAATGGCTTCCGCTTCGGCAACGGCACGCAAGAGTGGAATCTTCCCCTCCTCGTTGCAGTAAACGCCTACGCCAAGGTTGACCTTGGTGGTTCGGGTGTCGGCGTTGAATGCTTCGTTGAGGCCCAGGATTGGATCGCGTGGTGCCATTTCGACAGCGGAGAACAGGCTCATTTTTGCGGCAGCTCTATGGGGGGTAGGAGGGACGTGTCGCGCTCCAGCCGAATGCACTAGAGCGGTGCACAAACGGGGAGCTAGTATAGAGGCCATCATCGCCGAGGGCGACCACCGAAACGGCTTTTCGGCCAAGTTTTTCGGTTTATTTACCGACCGTTAGTCATATTGCAACCTTGATCGAAAACCCAGGGTCAGACGATTGCCTTGAAAGCCGTCACATTCGCCTCCACTTGTATGGCTATCATGATTATTTCCTACGGCCCGCTCTGTATTTTCGCGGGTGGTGGTCTATTTCTTCCCCGACCGCTTTACAGTCTGGGGTGACTTCAAGAGGTACGTTATGTCGGATTTCCAACTAGTCACCCGCTTCGAACCCGCCGGCGATCAGCCCGAAGCCATTCGCCAGATGGTCGAAGGCATTGAAGCCGGCCTGGCCCACCAGACGCTGCTCGGGGTGACCGGTTCAGGCAAGACTTTCAGCATCGCCAACGTCATCGCCCAGGTGAACCGCCCGACCCTGGTGCTGGCGCCGAATAAAACCCTGGCCGCGCAGTTGTATGGCGAGTTCAAGGCGTTTTTTCCGAACAACGCGGTGGAGTACTTCGTTTCCTACTACGACTACTACCAGCCCGAAGCCTACGTGCCGTCCTCCGATACCTTTATCGAGAAGGACGCCTCGATCAACGACCATATCGAGCAGATGCGCCTGTCCGCGACCAAGGCGCTGCTGGAGCGCAAGGACGCAATCATCGTTACCACGGTGTCGTGCATCTACGGCTTGGGCAGCCCGGAAACCTATCTGAAGATGGTGCTGCACGTTGATCGCGGCGACAAACTCGACCAGCGCGAGCTGCTGCGTCGTTTGGCGAGCCTGCAATACACCCGCAATGACATGGACTTCGCCCGGGCCACCTTCCGCGTGCGCGGCGATGTGATTGATATTTACCCGGCCGAATCGGACCTGGAGGCGATCCGCATCGAGCTGTTCGACGATGAAGTCGAGAGCCTGTCGGCGTTCGATCCGTTGACCGGCGAGGTAATCCGCAAACTGCCGCGCTTCACCTTCTATCCGAAAAGCCACTACGTGACGCCCCGCGAAACCCTGATGGGCGCGATTGAGGGCATCAAAGTCGAATTGGCCGAACGCCTGGAATACCTGCGCGCCAACAATAAGCTAGTGGAAGCCCAGCGCCTGGAGCAGCGCACCCGCTTCGACCTGGAGATGATCCTGGAGCTGGGTTACTGCAACGGCATCGAAAACTACTCGCGTTACCTCTCGGGCCGCGAGTCCGGCGCGCCGCCGCCGACGCTCTATGACTACCTGCCGCCGGATGCGCTGCTGGTGATCGATGAATCCCACGTCAGCGTGCCGCAGGTGGGCGCGATGTATAAGGGCGACCGTTCGCGCAAGGAAACCCTGGTGGAATACGGTTTCCGCCTGCCATCGGCGCTGGATAACCGGCCGATGCGCTTTGACGAGTGGGAGGCCATCAGCCCGCAGACGATTTTTGTCTCGGCAACGCCTGGCAACTACGAAGCCGAGCATGCCGGGCGGGTGATCGAGCAGTTGGTGCGTCCCACCGGCCTGGTGGACCCGGAAATCGAAATCCGCCCGGCGCTGACCCAGGTCGACGACCTGCTGTCGGAAATCAACAAGCGCGTGGCCCTGGAAGAGCGGGTGCTGGTCACTACGCTGACCAAACGCATGTCCGAAGACTTGACCGACTACCTGGCCGACCACGGCGTGCGTGTGCGCTACCTGCACTCGGACATCGATACGGTGGAACGCGTGGAGATCATCCGCGACCTGCGCCTGGGCACCTTCGATGTGCTGGTGGGCATCAACCTGCTGCGCGAAGGCCTGGACATGCCGGAAGTGTCGCTGGTGGCGATCCTGGATGCAGATAAAGAAGGCTTCCTGCGCTCCGAGCGTTCGCTGATCCAGACCATCGGCCGCGCGGCGCGTAACCTCAATGGTCGTGCGATTTTGTACGCGGACCGTATCACCGGTTCCATGGAGCGGGCGATCGGCGAGACCGAGCGTCGTCGCGACAAGCAAATTGCCTTCAACCTCGAACATGGCATCACGCCCAAAGGTGTGTTCAAGGACGTTGCCGACATCATGGAAGGCGCCACCGTGCCCGGCTCGCGCAGCAAGAAGCGCAAGGGCATGGCCAAGGCCGCGGAGGAGAGTGCCAAGTACGAAAACGAACTGCGCTCGCCGAGTGAAATCACCAAGCGGATTCGGCAGTTGGAAGAGAAGATGTACCAGTTGGCGCGCGACCTGGAGTTTGAAGCGGCGGCGCAGACGCGTGACGAGATTGGCAAGTTGCGTGAGCGATTGCTGGCGGTTTGATCTGCGCTGAATTGACTGGCCTTATCGGGGGCAAGCCCCCTCCCACAGTTGAAATGTGTTCACAGATCCAAGTGTGGGAGGGGGCTTGCCCCCGATAGCCGCGCCGCGGTTTTCCAGAAAACCCCCTGGGCTGTTACCATTCGCCCCTTGTTTCAATTTTCAGTTATATCGCCCATTCGAGACCTGCCATGACCACCGTCCGCACGCGCATCGCGCCATCGCCCACTGGGGATCCCCACGTCGGTACCGCTTACATCGCCTTGTTCAACTACTGCTTCGCCAAGCAGCACGGCGGTGAATTCATTCTGCGGATCGAAGACACCGATCAACTGCGCTCCACCCGCGAGTCGGAGCAGCAGATTTTCGATGCGCTGCGCTGGTTGGGCATTACCTGGGCCGAAGGCCCGGACGTGGGCGGCCCCCACGGCCCGTATCGCCAGAGCGAGCGCAGTGACATCTACAAGCAGTACACCCAGCAACTGGTCGACATGGGGCATGCGTTCCCATGCTTCTGCACCGCCGAAGAACTCGACCAGATGCGCGCCGAACAACAGGCCCGGGGCGAAACGCCGCGCTACGACGGTCGCGCGCTGTTGCTATCCAAAGAAGAAGTGGCACGTCGCCTGGCTGCCGGCGAACCCCATGTGATCCGCATGAAGGTGCCGAGCGAAGGCGTGTGTGTGGTGCCGGACATGCTGCGCGGTGACGTCGAGATCCCGTGGGACCGCATGGACATGCAGGTGCTGATGAAGACCGACGGCCTGCCCACGTACTTCCTGGCCAACGTGGTCGACGACCACCTGATGGGCATCACCCATGTGCTGCGCGGCGAAGAATGGCTGCCGTCGGCGCCGAAGCTGATCCTGCTCTACGAATACTTCGGCTGGGAGCAGCCGCAACTGTGCTACATGCCGCTGTTGCGTAACCCGGACAAGAGCAAGCTGTCCAAACGCAAGAACCCGACCTCGGTGACCTTCTACGAGCGCATGGGCTTTATGCCCGAAGCGATGCTCAATTACCTGGGCCGCATGGGCTGGTCGATGCCGGACGAGCGCGAGAAGTTCTCGCTGCAGGAGATGGTCGACAACTTCGACTTGTCCCGTGTGTCGCTGGGTGGGCCGATCTTCGATATCGAGAAGCTGTCGTGGCTCAATGGCCAATGGCTGCGTGACTTGCCGGTGGAAGAGTTCGCCAGTCGTGTGCAGCAGTGGGCGTTGAACCCTGAATACATGATGAAGATCGCACCGCTGGTGCAGGGCAGGGTGGAGACGTTCAGCCAGGTCGCGCCGTTGGCCAGTTTCTTCTTTGCGGGGGGCGTGAACCCGGATCCGAAGCTGTTTGAATCCAAGAAGCTCTCGGGTGACCAGGTTCGCCAGTTGATGCAGTTGATTCTGTGGAAGCTGGAAAGCCTGCGTCAGTGGGAGAAGGACGCCATCACCGCGACGATTCAGGCGGTGGTCGAGTCCCTGGAGTTGAAACTGCGCGACGCCATGCCGCTGATGTTTGCGGCGATCACGGGGCAGGCCAGTTCGGTGTCGGTGCTTGATGCGATGGAAATTCTCGGCCCTGACCTGACGCGTTTCCGTCTGCGCCAAGCGCTTGATTTGCTGGGTGGTGTGTCGAAGAAAGAAAACAAAGAGTGGGAAAAGCTGCTGGGCACTATCGCTTAAGCACGCGGTTGTAACGACGAAACCCCGGTTTTCCGGGGTTTCGTCGGTAAGTGATTGTTATCCCGGCAAAAAATTTTGGAAATAGTTGAAAATAAATTTGACACGTTTCCAAACCGCCATTAAGATTCGCCCCGTCCTCACCGATGAGGGGCTATAGCTCAGCTGGGAGAGCGCTTGCATGGCATGCAAGAGGTCAACGGTTCGATCCCGTTTAGCTCCACCAATTTGCAGGTTCAAGGTCTGGCCACACCGCCCTTGAATCGATCAGAACTCAGCTCTGATCCGTTGTACAGAAGGTTTTGTCCCCTTCGTCTAGTGGCCTAGGACACCGCCCTTTCACGGCGGTAACAGGGGTTCGAGTCCCCTAGGGGACGCCAGTTTCAACAAGCAGCTCGCAAGGTCTGCTGCGCCGCGAGGCGAAAAATCTGGGGCTATAGCTCAGCTGGGAGAGCGCTTGCATGGCATGCAAGAGGTCAACGGTTCGATCCCGTTTAGCTCCACCAATTTACAGGTTCAAGGTTCCGGCCACACCGTCCTTGAATCGATCAGTCTCAGCCTGATCAGTTGTATAGAAGGTTTGTGTCCCCTTCGTCTAGTGGCCTAGGACACCGCCCTTTCACGGCGGTAACAGGGGTTCGAGTCCCCTAGGGGACGCCACGATTACCCGCTCTGCGGGATTTTTAAGGGTCATTCAATTATTGAATGGCCCTTTTGTTTGTCTGGCGTTTGGCCAATTCCTCCTTCCCTTTCTTATTGTCGTTCTGACCAGTGGTCATACCCGTCGCTTGCGGAATATTATTATGGTAATAATATTCAACCCATGAACCACGGAGGCAACGATGAGCGACAAAAAAGCGCAAACCCGCGAACGCATTCTGCAGGCTGCCAGCGCTGCGTTGATTCAGCGTGGCCCGGCTGAGCCTAGCGTCGGTGAAGTCATGGGGGCGGCGGGGCTGACCGTGGGTGGCTTCTACGCACACTTTGAAAGCAAGGACGCGCTGATGCTGGAGGCATTCAGTCAGTTGCTGGCTCAGCGCCGCGCGTCCATCAATGACCTGGACGAGCAGATCACCGGCGAAGAGCGCCGCGCCCTGGCGGCGGCGTTTTATCTGTCGCGCAAACACCGCGACTCAACCTCCCAGGCCTGCCCGCTACCCGCCACGGTCGGGGAGATGGGGCGCTTGCCAGAGGCGTTCCGCCAGGTGCTCAGCGAACATGTTGAATTGATGGCTGCACAGTTGGCGACGTGCCCGGAAGACATCGACAAGGCCCTGGCGGACATGGCGTTGATGGTGGGTGGACTGACCCTGGCGCGTGCGCTCGGGCCGGGGGAATTGTCGGATCGGGTGATGCGCGCGGCCAAGTCGGCGGTGCGTTAAAAGGAGCGGGTTATGGGTGCGTTAACCTGGGTGCGAGGTGTCAACGGTACATTGGGGTACGTGGCGCCGCGAACGGTGGCCAACAGAATGCGGCGTGTGTTCATGACCCCGCGCGAATTGCCGCCCCGTGATTGGGAGTTGCCGCTGCTGGCGCAGGCGCAGCGTGTCACGTTGCGTTTCGGTTTGTCGGCGCTGCGCTGGGGCGAAGGGCCCGCCGTGCTGCTGATGCACGGCTGGGAAGGCCGGCCAACCCAATTCGCCAGCCTCATCAATGCGCTGGTCGACAACGGCTACTCCGTGATCGCCCTGGACGGCCCGGCCCATGGCCATTCGCCGGGGCGTGAAGCCCATGTGCTGCTGTTTGCCCGAGCCATGTTGGAGGCGGCCGCCGAGTTGCAGCCGCTGCACGCGGTTATCGGCCATTCCATGGGCGGGGCGAGTGCCATGCTCGCCGTGCAATTGGGATTGCGCACCAATGCGTTGGTAAGCATTGCTGCGCCGTCGCGCTTTCTGGATGTGCTGCGCGGCTTTACCCGTATGGTGGGCCTGCCGACGCGGGCGCGGCTGGCATTTATCCAAGAGGTCGAGCTGACATTTGGCATGCCGCTCAAACATCTGGATGTCGCTCACTACGATATGGCTATTCCCGGGCTGATCGTGCACGCCGAGGACGATACGTTTGTGCCCGTCAAGGCCGCCAAGGCCATCCACGAGGCCTGGTTCGACAGCCGCTTGCTGCAACTGGAGCAGGGCGGGCATCAGAAGGTACTGGCCGATCCACGGGTGATCGACGGTGTGCTGACGTTGTTGGCCGGCGCTCGGTTACAGGAGCGACAAAGCGCCTGATACACTGCTGCCCCCTGACATTAATCGACCGGGAGCAGCGCATGGGCTGGGATTTGGCAACGCCGTTTATCATTGACCTGCAGGTCGCCCCTGAAGACATTGACGGTCTGGGGCACGCCAACAACGCAGTGTATGTCGCCTGGCTCGAACGCTGCGCCTGGCGCCATTCGCAGCGCTTGGGGTTGGACCTTGCCGAGTACCGTCGATTGGATCGTGCCATGGCGGTGGTGCGTCATGAAATCGACTACCTGGCGGCCGGGTACGAAGGCGATGAGTTGCAGTTGGCCACCTGGATCGTCGATTGGGATCAGCGTCTGAAGATGACCCGCCGTTTCCAACTGGTCCGCCCCCGGGATGGCGCCACCTTGCTGCGGGCGCACACCACATTCGTCTGCATTGAGCTGTCCAGCGGCAAGCCCAAGCGCATGCCGACGGAGTTTCTCGATGGCTATGGCCCCGCCCTGACAGGGGGTTAACGGTTGCAGTGGGAAACCCAGTAAACTGCGCCACGATTTTTCTTGAGTGTTTTCCATGCAAATTGCTTTGGCGCCCATGGAGGGGCTGGTCGATAACATCCTGCGTGACGTGCTGACCCGCGTCGGCGGGATTGACTGGTGCGTGACCGAATTCATCCGCGTCAACGACCGCCTGCTCACCCCAGCCTATTTCCATAAGCTCGCGCCTGAACTGCTGCACGGTGCCCACACCGCAGCGGGTGTGCCATTGCGTGTGCAATTGCTCGGCTCCGACCCGGTTTGCCTGGCGGAAAACGCCGCGTTGGCCTGTGAACTGGGCTCCGAAGTGATCGACTTGAACTTCGGCTGTCCAGCCAAGACCGTCAATAAATCGCGCGGCGGTGCCGTGCTGCTCAAGGAACCAGAGCTGCTTAACCAGATTGTCGAGCATGTGCGCCGCGCGGTGCCGGCGCATATCCCGGTGACTGCCAAGATGCGCCTGGGCTTCGACAGCCCCGACGGTGCGCTGGTATGCGCCACAGCCCTGGCCGAGGGCGGCGCCGCCCATATCGTGGTGCACGCCCGTACCAAGACCGATGGCTACAAGCCGCCCGCGCATTGGGAGTGGATTCCTCGTGTGCAGGACGTGGTCAAGGTGCCGGTGTTCGCCAATGGCGATATCTGGAGTGTTGAAGACTGGCGGCGTTGTCGCGAAGTCAGCGGCGCCGAAGACATCATGCTCGGCCGTGGCTTGGTGGCGCGTCCTGATCTCGCGCGGCAAATCGCAGCTGCTCGCGCAGGTGAAGACGTGGTGGAAATGTCCTGGGCACAGCTGCAACCGCTGCTGCAGGATTTCTGGGTGCAATGCGTGGCGCAATTGACCGAGCGCCAGGCGCCAGGTCGCCTGAAGCAGTGGCTGGCGATGTTGACGCGTAACTACCCCGAAGCGGTGGCGTTGTTTGCCGCCTTGCGGCGTGAGACATCGCTGGAGCACGTCAGTCGTTTGCTCGGCGTGCCCCACCCTCCGGTTTACCAACCCTGACGGGGGAGTGGGTCGGCGGCATGGCGTGCATGGCTGCATGTTCCACGAAATGCTCCGTATCGAAAGATGCGGGGCATTTTTTGTTTATGGGCAGCATCAGTGGTGCGGCGTCAATTGAGATGTATTTTTATATTTATACCAAGCTGATGTATCGCCGGGTGTCTTTTTATTTAAGTTCATACACATGTGTCAGTTTGTCTTGATTTGTTTCTTGCGAGGCTGTTAGCAGAATCAATT
>NZ_JAEILC010000146.1:0-22517 GCF_016307435.1 Pseudomonas sp. S4_EA_1b
CGGCAAACGCTCTTGGTGGAGCAGACTAGAACGTTCAGCGGCACCAATCAATATTTATTCCATATTTATTTTTAGTGGAATATTTTTTCCAATAACCCGGCATAATGGTCCCCCTAGCCGGCGTGCATCGTTTCAGCACGCCACACCGGCCGTGATGTCGGGGTATTTTTTTGCGCCTACCCTGTAGACTGACGCCACCCATCAGCGCAACAGACGAACACGCCAGAAGGATTGCCCATGTCCCGCACCGATCCCGAGACCACCCTGGAAGACCCCATCGCCAGCCCTCCGATCAATGCCGAACGCCTGTTGCAGCTGATTACCGACGAATACGAAAGCCTGCCGCGCCAGCTCAAACGCATCGCCAGCTACATGAGCCAGCAAAGCGACCGCATCATGGTCGACCGTATCAGCGACATTGCCCGCGAATGCGAAGTGCACCCCTCGGCCATCGTGCGTTTTTCCCAGCGTTTCGGGTTCAGCGGGTTCAGTGAGATGCAGGCGCTGTTCCGCGAGGCTTACACCCACAAGACCACCCCGGTGCAGAATTACCAGCAGCGCATCCGCAGCATGATCGCCAACAAGTCGCAGAAGGCCAGCGGCGGCGACCTGGCGCGCGAGTGCGTGAATGCCACCCTGTCCGGCATCGAGCGTCTGGGGCTGGAGCTGGACGACGCAATGTTCGAAAAAGCCGTGGACCTGGTGGTCAATGCCGACAACATCTACGTGGTCGGCGTGCGCCGCTCCTTCGCGGTGGCCGACTACCTGGTCTACAACCTGCAGCACACCAACAAGCGCATCCACCTGATCTCCGGCCTGGGCGGCAGCTACCGCGAGCAGATGCGCAGTGTGCGCGCCAATGACCTGGTGATCGCCATCAGCTTCACGCCCTACGGCAAAGAAACCCAGCACTGCCTGCGTATCGCCCAGCACCACCAGGCCAAGACCCTGATCATCACCGACAGCAACCTCTCGCCCCTGGCCAAGCGGGCCAACGCGGTGCTGCTGGTAAACGAGGGTTCTTCGTTCGCATTCCGCTCACTGAGCGCCACGCTGTGCCTGTGCCAGGCGCTGTTCATTGCGGTGGCGTACCGCCTGGAATTGAAAGTGGACGAGATTCACGAGCAGGTCGGGTTCGAAGACTGAACTCGCGGCCCGCCCCTGCTCATAGGCACAACGCCGCCAATGCTCGGCCGTGATAACGAATCTGCGCCAACGTCAGCGCGGTGTAGCCAATGATCACCGCCGGCGGCAACTTCGCCTCATGACAGAACGCGCCCAGCGGTTGCAGCGTGAGTCCGACAGATGCCGCCCGGGCACAGAAGTCCGCTTCTTCAGCTCCTGTCGGCAGCCACAACACAAAGTGCAGCCCAGCCTGCTGGCCAGTGACGCTGCCGTGGCCGCCGAGGCATTCGAGCAGCGTATCGCGACGGGCCAGATAAGCCTGGCGTGAAGCCCGCAGATGACGCACAAACGCCCCACTGCCAAGTAGCTCCACCAAGCCCAACTGATCACTGGCGCCGACCGAATGCCCGGTGAGGTGCAGGGTGCGTAGCAGCGGCCGGCGCAGCGCCTTGGGCACTACCATGAAGCCCACCCGCAAGCCAGGGAACAGATTTTTGTTGAAGCTACCGCAGTAGATCACCCGGTCGCCGGAATCCAGGGCTTTGAGTGCGGCCAGCGGCGCGCTCTGGTAATTGTATTCGCTGTCGTAATCGTCCTCGACCACCCATGCCTGCGCACGTGCGGCCCAGTCCAGCAAGGCCAGACGGCGTGATACCGACAGGGTCATGCCCAGCGGCGCCTGGTGGGCCGGTGTCACGTAGACCAGGCGCGCAACGTCGGGGAGCTGGGTGGTGTCGAGGCCATCAGCGCTGACTGGCACCGCCTGTACGCCAGCGCTGGCCAGCTCAAACAAGCGTCGTGCCGGTGGGTAGCCAGGGTCTTCGACACACGCCGTGTCGCCAGGGTTGAGCAGTGTGCGCGCAATCAAATCGAGGGCATGTCGAATACCGGTGGTGACAATCACTTCATCAGCCTCGCAGTGCAGCCCGCGATGCCGGCGCAGGTAGTCGGCGATCTGGGTACGCAGCTCCGGCACGCCCGCTGGATGGGACGCCTCCAGCGCGCCTGGCCCCGCCGCCAACAACCCACGAGACAGGCAGCGGGCCCAGGCTTTCATGTCGAACAGGCCGGCATCCGGACGCCTTGCGACGAAAGGCACATGACTTTGCACGCCCGCGTACGGGCGGTCCGGCTGTACCGGGCGACGCGGCATGTGGTGTGGCCTCGGCGCCGCGATAAAGTGTTCGGGGATCACCGCACACACGCGCGTGCCGGACCCCGCGATGCGCTGCACATACCCTTCCTCCTGCAAACGTTCATACGCAGTTTCCAACGTGCCGCGGGACACCCGCCACCGCTCGGCCAGGCTGCGCGTGGACGGCAAACGACTGCCCGCCGGCAATTGCCGGTTAAGGATCGCTGCGCGCAATGCCTCGTACGCGCCCTGCTGTTTGCCCGCGTCCAGCGCGTCGGGGCGTGGCAGATCAAGGGCGGATGCAGCTTTACCTCGGCTCATAGTGGTCCATTCTTTTTTGGCATAAGTGGCCCACAGGATTAAACCACAAAGCCGATAGAGTTCCGGCTCCACTTACTCCCACGAGCTTGCCCATGACTCAACGCGATCTTTCCCTGGGTTCCTGGCTGGTGCTGCTGACCGTATTGATCGGCCTGCCGCGCATCACCCTGGACATGCACCTGCCAGCACTGCCAGCCATGGCTGATTACTTCCAGGCCAGCGACAGTCAGCTGCAATTGACCCTCACGCTGTACACCCTCGGTTCGGCCATTTCCCTGCTGGTCAGCGGCCCGCTGACTGACCGCTTCGGCCGTCGCCCGGTGTTACTGGCGGGACTGGCGCTGTATGGGCTGGCCACCTTGGCCTGCGCCTTGGCCGACAGTCTGGTCGTGCTGATAATCGCGCGGTTGTTTCAGGCGCTGGGCGGCTGCTGCACCACGGTGATTGGCCGCGTGATCGTGCGCGATCACTTCGACCGCAGCGAACAGGCACGCCTGCTGGGGCTAATCTCCATGGCGATGGCGGTGTCGCCGATGGCCGCGCCGGTAGTGGGCAGCCTGTTGCTGCCGTGGTTTGGGTGGCGTGGCTTGTTTCTGCTGTTGGGCGCGATCGGTGCGCTGTTGTATGGGGCGGTGTATCGCCGCCTGCCGGAAACCCGCCCGGCGCACGTAGCCGCTACGCCACCGGGCAATCTGCTGGGTCTGTATGGGCAGTTGCTGCGCGACCGCTATTTCCTGCGTTACGCGCTGGCCATCGGCTGCGTGTACAGCACGTATTTTCCCTTTATCAGTGAGTCATCTGCGCTGCTGCAACGGGGCTTTGGCTTATCCGCCACGGCCTATGCGCTGGTGTTCGCGGCAACGATCAGCGGCTATATGCTGGGGGCGAATCTGTTTCGTCGACTGGTGCTGCGCTTTGAAGCGGACCGATTGATCAGCGCAGCCATCGCATTGAACGTGGCAGGCAGCGTTCTGCTCGCCGTCACCACAAGCGCATGGGCGCAGCAATGGCTGGCGATTGTACTGCCGATGGTGGTGATCATGGTGTCGGTGGGATTGGTGATTCCGGCGTGCCAACTGTCGGTGTTGCAGCCCTATGGCGCGATTGCCGGCACCGCCTCGGGACTATTCTTCTTCATCCAGATGTTCCTCACCGCCATAAGCAGTGGGATCACCGGTTGGTTATCGGACGGCACCTCGCAGCCCTTGCTGATCATGACAGGCGTCGCCAGTATTTTGCTGGTGGCGACCTGGATGACGCTCCACCCAAAACAAAGTGGGAGGGCGCAAGCGCCCTCCCACGAGGTTCCGAGCCGAACTCGGGTTTAGTGCATGAAGATCGCGATCAGGATGATGACCGGGATAGGCACGCCGAGGAACCACAGCAGTAATGAGCGCATTGTTTTCTCCTTGAATTAACGGACGTAATGTTCGGTTTCGACATACACCACGGCATCGCGGCGGCGGCCGCCGAAGGTCGCGGCGAAGCTGGCGAAGAAGGCCCCGATCAGCAGCGCGACGAACATCCACAGTGCAGTCCAGGCAGCGACTTTGGCGGCGGTGTCAGCGGCTTGCTTGGCTTTGAGCTTGGCGTCTTCGACGGCTTTACGGGCGTCGCCGTAAACCTTGTCGATACGCGCTTCGGCGTCGGCCTGGCTGAGGTTGGTGCGCTGGCTGATCAACTGGGCCAGATAGGCACGGTCTTCGGCGGCGAGTTGGCCGTCATTGCTCAGGGTGCGGGCAAAAATGCGCGCTACAACGGCATGGGCGGCGTCATCACTGACGGCGGCTGGGCGGTCATCGCGGAACAGGCTGTCGACGTAATAACCGAAGTCATCACCCTTGACGCCCTGCGCTGCGCTGCCGGCGGCTTGCACCGCACCCGAGGCCACACTGGCGCTGGCTTGCACGCCGCCACCGACCACACTGCTGACCGAACTGACCACCAGGGTCGCGGTGATCAACGTGGCCACGGCCCACGCCAGGAAGCCATGGGCGGTGTCGCGAAAGTACACCTCATCGCCATGCATATTGGCCCACTTCACCCGCAGACGGCCGGCGATATAACCGCCCAACCCTGCCGCGACGATCTGGGTAAACGCCAGCCAGACAATTGTGGAAATGCCCAGCCCCTTGGCGCTGACGCCGCTATTGGCCCACGGCGAAACGGCCGAGAAGCCCAGGCCAAAGCCCAGCAACACCAGAATCAATGAGAGTGCAGCCGCCGCAGCGGCGCCGGCAAAAATCGCCCCCCAGGAAACCCCGGAGCGCGCGCTCGATTCTTGCAGCGTGGTTGAAGGTGTGATCATTGTTGTTTTGCTCCCGGCAGGAAAAATAGTGTTACAAGTCTCAAAAGGGACAGTGCAGGCCCCGTGCCAGTCGCATCAAAAATAAAAACCTAGCATTTTCAACAAGTTAGATAAGTTGAACTTCCTAAGACCATGCAACTTGCAAGAAATGCTCATTCAGGGCGGGCGTATTGCATTCCGTCATCGAAGGGAGCTCGGTTTGCCTACATGAAGTTTTATTTAGGAAGCATTCAGCCAATTCTTGGCAAAATGCCTCACTTCTAGTGTGAATCGCTCGCCAGGTATGCCTATGACCCGCATTTTGACCATCGAGGATGACGCCGTAACGGCCCGCGAGATTGTCGCCGAGCTGAGTAGCCATGGACTGGAGGTTGATTGGGTGGACAACGGCCGCGAAGGCCTGGTCCGCGCCGTGAGTGGTGATTACGACCTGATCACCCTGGACCGTATGCTGCCGGAACTGGATGGCCTGGCCATCGTCACCACCCTGCGCACCATTGGAGTATCGACGCCGATCCTGATGATCAGCGCCCTCTCCGACGTCGATGAACGCGTGCGCGGCCTGCGCGCCGGGGGCGATGACTACCTGACCAAGCCGTTCGCTTCCGATGAAATGGCCGCCCGCGTCGAAGTACTGCTGCGCCGCAAAAGCACGGTCAAGGAATTCGAGACCGCCTTGCGCGTGGCCGACCTGGAGTTGAACCTGATCAGCCGCGAAGCCAGTCGCGCCGATCAGCCGCTGACCCTACTGCCCACCGAATACAAACTGTTGGAATTCCTGATGCGCAACACTGGGCAGATCCTGTCGCGGATGATGATCTTCGAGGAAGTCTGGGGCTATCACTTCGACCCCGGCACCAACCTGATCGATGTGCACATCGGACGCCTGCGCAAGAAAATCGACCCACCGGGCCTCACGCCGCTGATCCGCACGGTACGAGGTTCCGGTTATGTCATTGCTGAACCCCTCTAAGGGCTGGCGCTCATCCAGCAGCCGCCTGCTGGCGCTGTACAGCTCGCTGTTCGTGGCCTGGAGCTGCATCCTGATGGGGGTGCTGTATTACGAAGTATCGGGTTACCTGAGCGACCTGTCGCGCCATTCCCTGCTGCAGCGCCAGCACCTGTTCCAGCGCTTCGACGGCGAGGAACTGGTGGAGGCGCTGACCACCAGCATGACCTTCGACATGAAAGGCGTGGATGCCTATGGCCTGTTCGACGAGCAGTTCCGCCCCCTGAATGGACCGATCCGCGCGATTCCGTCCGACCTGCCCCTGGACGGCAAGATCTACGCCCTGGCCAATTGCGTCGATTCCGACGACCCGAAATTGCCCAAGGACAGCTGCGATGCCGTGGCCACCCACACCGCAGACGGCCGCTGGCTGGTGCTGGTGCGCGCCAACGGTTCGCTGTTCGGCGTGACGCGGATCATCTGGCACGCACTGCTGTGGGCGCTGTCGCTGACCATCATCCCCGGTGCCGCCGGCTGGCACTTGCTGCGCCGCCGCCCGCTGCGACGCATTCGCGGCATCCAGGCCAGCGCCGAAGCCATCGTCGCCGGTGACCTCACCCACCGCCTGCCGCTGTCCAATCGACGTGACGAATTGGACATGCTCGCGGCCATCGTCAACGCAATGCTCGACCGTATCGAGAAGTTGATGAACGAGGTCAAGGGCGTGTGCGACAACATTGCCCACGACCTGCGTACGCCGCTGACGCGCCTGCGCGCGCAGCTGTATCGCATCCGGCAGGAGGCCGAGCAAGACTCGGGCTACGCGGTCAAGCTGGATGACGCGATTGCCGAAACCGACACCCTGATGGCGCGTTTTCGCGGGCTGTTGCGTATTTCAGAGCTGGAAGACCACCAGCGCCGCTCAGGCTTTCTGGTGCTGGACCCGCTGCCGCTGCTGCGGGAATTGCACGATTTCTATCTACCGCTGGCCGAAGAAGGCGAACTGCAACTGGTGCTGGACGCCCCAGCGTCCCTGCCGTGGATCACCGGCGACCGCGCGCTGCTGTTTGAAGCCGTGGCGAACTTGTTGAGCAATTCGATCAAGTTCACCCCCCCGGGCGGCGAAGTGATTTTGCGCGGGCTCAACGACGCGGGCAGCACCCGCATCGAAGTGCACGATTCGGGGCCGGGCATCCCGGCGGCGGAACGCGCGGCGGTGTTCCAGCGCTTTTATCGCGTGGAGGAAAGCGACCAGCCCGGTGGGTTCGGGCTGGGGTTGTCGATTGTCGCGGCGATCATCAACCTGCATGGCTTCAAGCTGGAAGTGGGCAGCAGCGCCCGTGGCGGCGCGCGGCTGATCCTGGAATGTCGCCAGCAACTGATGCCCGAATAAGTCAGTAAGCTCCGAGGTGGGGGCGAGCCGTCCTCCCCCACCCTGCCGGTCGAATCAGGCCTTGAAGTTGGCGCGCAGCGCTTCAACGCCACCCTTGTAGACACCGGCGAACAGCTCCTCCACCGCCTCGTCCGTGGTGCCCGCCGACGGGGTGAACACCCCTGACCAGGTCACCTTCGACGACGTGTCAGTCAAGGCTTCGATCTGCAAAGTCGCCAGGTACGCACTCACCGGAAACGGCGACTGCTCGATGGTGTAGCTGTAAGTGCGCGCCACATTGTCGAAGGTCTGCAAACGCTCGACGATGACGCCACCGTCGGCAGTTGTCAGATGGCGCAAGCGGCCACCTTCGCCAGGTTCGCTCTTGGCGATCAGCGGCAACCAATCCGGCAGGCTGTTGAAGCCGCCCACCAATTGCCAGACCTGATCGGCCGATACAGGGATTTCAATTACTGCGGATGCGGTTGGCACGGTCAATCTCCAGAAGTCATGGAAAACGTCGCCCAGACTGCCACGCCTGGCGCGTCATTGCATCCATTCTGAATGCTCGGATAAGGGTGTGGCTGACGCATCGCAATCGGGGGCAAGCCCCNNCTTGCCCCCGATTGCAGTGGGTCAGGGCCCACAGGTTTCAGCTCAATGGCGCTTGAGGAACGCCAGCATCAACTGGTTAACCTGCTCCGCCGCCTCCAACTGCACCATATGCCCCTGCCCCGGCAGGATTTCCACCTGGGCCTCCAAGCCTTGGGCATGGTTGGCCGGGATAATGGCGTCGTCGCTGCCCCAGATCACCAGGCTCGGCTGTCGACCGACAACATGGCGCACATCCACCTTCTGCCGCCCGCCGTCGAACAGCGCCCCATTGAGCTGGCGCAGCGCCTGATCCACGCCCTCCAACCGTTTGAACTTGAGCATGTCCTCCAGCATCTGCCGCGTCACCAGCGCCGGGTCGCTGAAGAGTTGCACCAGTTGCGGCTTGAGGGCGTTGCGATTGTTAGCGTCGGCAAACCCTTGCAGATAATCGCCATTGATATCGGCACCCAGGCCGGCGCTGGCGATCAGGGTCAGCGAGACCACGCGCGCGGGCGCCTGCTCGGCAACGGTCAGGGCCACCAGCCCGCCCATGGAATGGCCGGCCAGATGCACGCGGTCCAGCTGTAGATGGTCGAGCAAGCCCAGCACCGCCTCGCTTAATTCAGCCGCCTCGCCGCTGCGCAGGGTCTTGCCCGACTCACCATGCCCCGGCAGGTCCAGGGCGATCACCCGGCGCTCGGCGGCCAGGGCCGGCTGGTTGAACAGCCAGTTGTTCAGGTCGCCGCCAAAGCCATGCACCAGCACCAGCGGCGTGCCGCCTTCACCGAGGTCCAGGTAACGCAGCAAGCGCCCGCCCACCTCGACTTTTTGCGCGCTCGGCCCGGCCGTTTCGGCCTCGGCGGCATTGGACACGAACCCGGCCTGGAAGCCTTCGATCACCGCATCGATCTCGGCGTCGCTGGCCTCGCCTTCCACCACCACACCGAGCAAGGCACCCACCGGCAAGGTCTCATCGCTCAGCGCCAAGACCCGACGCAACACACCGCTGAACGGCGCTTCCACACTGCTGGAAATCTTGTCGGTCTCCACATCCAACACGGCCTCGCCCTTCTCCACTCGGTCGCCGGGTTGCTTGAGCCAGATATCGATACGCCCTTCGGTCATCGACAGCCCCCACTTGGGCATGGTCAAGGTATGGATCATGCGGCGTTCCTCTTGTCGGCGATTTTCAGCACGGCGGCTTCGATCTTGGCGGCGTCGGGGATGTACAGGTCTTCCAGCGCATCGGAAAACGGCACAGGCGTGTGCGGCGCGGTGACCATTTCGATGGGCGCGCGCAGCGCAGCGAAGGCCCGCTGCGCCACCAGGGCGCTGATGTCGGTGGCAATCGAGCAACGCGGGTTGGACTCGTCGATCACCACCAGGCGCCCGGTTTTCTCCACGCTTTCCAGAATGCTGTCTTCGTCCAGAGGGCTGGTGGTGCGCAGGTCCAGCACTTCGCAATCGATGCCTTGGCGCGCCAGGTTGGCGGCGGCTTCCAGGGCGATATGCACCATGCGCCCGTAGGTCACCAGGGTCACGTCGCGGCCTTCGCGTACAAAGTTGGCCTCGCCGAATGGCACGGTATATAGCTCTTCGGGTACTTCGCCTTGCAGGCTGTAGAGCATTTTGTGTTCGAGAAAGATCACCGGGTCGTTATCGCGGATCGCCTGGATCAGCATGCCCTTGGCGTCATAGGGGGTGGCCGGGCACACCACTTTCAGGCCGGGAATGTGGGTCCACATCGAGGTGAGCATCTGCGAATGCTGGGCGGCGGCGCGCAGGCCGGCGCCGTACATGGCGCGGATCACCAGGGGCGTGGTGGTCTTGCCGCCGAACATATAGCGGAACTTGGCCGCCTGGTTGAGCAATTGATCGAGGCAGCAGCCGATAAAGTCGACGAACATCAATTCGCACACCGGGCGCATGCCCCTGGTGGCGGCGCCTACGGCCATGCCCACGTAGCCGACCTCGGACAGTGGCGCATCCAGCACGCGCTCGGGAAACTCTGGGTACAGGCCCTTCGTGACGCCGAGCACGCCGCCCCAGGCGTCCTGCTCGCCGGGCGAACCGGTGCCGCCGGACACGTCCTGGCCGATGATAAACACGCTCTGGTCGCGGCGCATTTCCTGGGCCAGGGCTTCGTTGATTGCCTGCTGATAGCTGATTTTGCGAGCCATGAAATTCTCTCCGGGTCTTGTTGTTATTAGCGGTAGGCGACGTAGACATCGCTGAGCAGATCGGCCGCCTGGGGCTTGGGATCGGACTTGGCCAGGCGCACGGCGTCTTCGATCAACTGCGCGACCTCGCCATCGATGCGCTCGAACTGCGCAGCGTCCAGCCAGCCTTCGACCTGGCAACGCTGGCGGAACAGCGCCAGGCAATCCTGGGTCTCGCGCAGGTTTTTCACTTCATCCGGGCCGCGATAGGTCTGGGCATCGCCTTCGAAGTGGCCGTAGAAACGGCTCAACTTGACCTCCACCAGGGTCGGTCCCTCGCCCCGGCGCGCGCGCTCGACGGCAACGCCCAGTGCGGCATGAACGGCGAAGAAATCATTGCCATCGACGATCACCCCCGGCATGCCGAACCCCACGGCGCGCTCGGCGATGTCTTTGCACGCTACCGACCAGCCGGAACCGGTGGCTTCGGCGTAGCCGTTGTTTTCAGCAACGAACAGGCAGGGCAGTTTCATGATCGAGGCAAGGTTCATCGCTTCGAACACCGCGCCCTCGTTGGAGCCGCCATCACCAAAAAACGCCACGGCCACGCCCTGGCTGCCCTTGAGCTTGGAGGCCAGCGCGGCCCCCGCAGCCAACGGTGCGCCGGCGCCGACGATGCCATTGGCGCCGAGCATGCCTTTCTCCTGATCGGCGATGTGCATGGAGCCGCCCTTGCCGCCGCACACGCCGGTTTTTTTGCCGTAGATCTCGGCCATCATGCCGAACACATCCACGCCCTTGGCGATGCAATGGCCGTGGCCACGGTGGTTGGAAGCAATGCAGTCGTCATCGTTGAGATGGGCCATGACCCCAGCGGCACTGGCTTCCTGGCCGGCATACAAATGCACGAAGCCGGGGATCTCGCCGGTGGCGAATTCCACATGCAGGCGCTCTTCGAAATCACGGATGGTGCGCATCACGGTGTAGGCATGCAGCAATTGATCGGTGGACAGGTGGGTGGACATCTTGTTGTTCTCCAGGTTGTCTCGACACACGAAAGGCTGGCGTCGGCCAGCTACAGGCCACTCAGCACAGCCTGTGCCAGAACCGGCAAAAACCTGGCAAAGCCTTGATCCAGAGCAGTGCGGCGACCTTGAACGTGGGTAGCCTGCCCACCCAGAATGAGACGCTGCAGCGCAGCCCGCCGCCGCTGTCTCAGGGCAAATGAGACGCTGCGTCTCAGCGCCGGCAATCGGTCAGGTCGGCCTTGTCCGCCCGCGCGCGCAGGCGCTTAATGGCAGGCATAACAACAACGCGTGAGAACCGGAGGCCTTATGCTCGCCGCGAACTCCAGAGAGCACGTCGACTGCGTCAGTCGCGTGGTCCGCAATGCCGATCGCCTGCCCCAGGCACCGGTGCCGTCGCTGATTTTCGATTCCTGGCGCCGCTCCATGGAACAACACCACCTCGACCCCGGCTCGCTGCAAGGGCCACGCATCCTCAGCGAACCCTTGCTCAAGGAATGTCGCGAGCGCGCCGAGCTGTTTATGCGCATCGCCAGTGAAGAGGTCGGGCAACTGCACCACCGCGTGCGCCATGCCGACTACTGCGTGATGCTCACCGACGCCCAAGGCCAGACCCTCGACCATCGCGTCGACAGCCGCATTCGCAACGATTGCCGCAAAGCCGGCCTGTATCTGGGCACCTGCTGGTCGGAAGCCGAAGAAGGCACCTGCGGCGTAGCCACGGTATTGACCAGCAAGGCAGCGGTGACCGTGCACAAACGCGATCACTTCCGCGCGGCCTTTATCGACCTGACCTGCTCCGCCGCGCCGATCTTCGACCCCCAGGGCAACCTGCTGGGGGTGATGGATGCTTCGGCGCTCCAGTCGCCGGACGACCGCCGCAGTCAGCACCTGGTGCGCCAGATGGTGGCCCAGAGCGCCCAGGCCATCGAGAATGCATTCTTCATGCACAGCGCCCGTCAGCACTGGGTGCTGCAAGCCCACAGCACCCCCGGTTATGTGGACAGCCAGCCCGACCTGTTGCTGGCCTGGGACCAGGACGGGCGCCTGCTGGCCCTCAACAGCAAGGCACGCCAAGCGTTGCGGCGGCGCTTCGGCCAGGTGCCGGCGCATATCGGCGAGGTGTTCGACTTGGATGCCTTGCGGGCGGTGACCGACCAGCGCACCCAGCAGTTGAACTGGCTAGGCGAACCCGGCGCGCTGCATGTGCGGGTCAACACCCCCCAGCGCCCTCGCCCGCGCACGGCCCCCAGCACCCAGCTCGACCCTCGGGTGGAGGAGCATCTGCGCCTGGCCGTGCGGGTCAAGGACCGCAACCTGCCGGTGCTGGTGCAAGGCGAGACCGGCGCCGGCAAGGAAGTCTTCGCCCGCCAGCTGCATGAGCGCAGCGCGCGACGCCAAGGCCCGTTCGTGGCGGTGAACTGCGCGGCGATTCCGGAAAACCTGATTGAAAGCGAGCTGTTCGGCTATGTGGCCGGGGCGTTTACCGGCGCCTCCAGCAAGGGCATGCCAGGCCTTTTGGTGCAGGCCGATGGCGGCACGTTGTTTCTCGATGAGATCGGCGATATGCCGCTGGCATTGCAGACCCGCTTGCTGCGGGTGATGGCCGAGGGGGAAGTGGCGCCCCTGGGGGCGGCCAAAACCCGTACGGTGGATATCCAGATGATCTGCGCCAGTCACCGCGACCTGGCGGCACTGGTGAGCGAGGGGCGTTTTCGCGAAGACCTGTACTTTCGTCTCGGCTGTGCCCGTGTGAGCCTGCCGCCCTTGCGCGATCGCACCGACAAACTGGCCCTGATCCACCGTCTGCTGGCCCAGGAATCCCATGGCGGCGCGGTCTCGCTGGGCATCAGCCAGGCGGCGCTTGAGGTGCTGTTGAGCTATGGCTGGCCGGGCAATGTGCGCCAGCTGCGGCATGTATTGGCGTACGCCTGCGCGGTGTGCGACGGCGATACCCTGCAATTGGCGGACCTGCCGGTGGAAGTGCGCGGCGAACAGGTCGCGGCGCCGGCAGAACAAAGCGCCAGCCCGGAACGGCAAGTGGTACTGGATGCACTGATCCGGCATCGCTGGAAACCAACACCGACCGCCCAGGCGCTGGGCATTTCCCGAGCCACCCTGTACCGCCGAGTCAACCAACTGGGTATCGACATGCCCGGCAAGGCTTCCCTGACACAGTGAGGACGCTCATAGCGGCGTGTCAGTGACACACCTGTTGCCTGAGCGAAAGCTATCGGGGGCAAGCCCCCTCCCACAGGGGGGTATGGCGGGGGGGGGGGCAATTGGGGGGGGGGGTGGCCCCCCAGGGGGGGGGGGGGGGGGGGAAGTAGGGGGGGTGCAACAACCAAAACGGCGGCGGCCCCCCCCCCCCACCTGGGGGGGGGGGCTTCCCCCCGATGGCGGTGGGTCAGCGAAAAAAAATACTAATTGAACCACCATCAGCGCAGGCGTTGAGCGATCAGCGGTAGACCAGCCCACCGTCGATCAAGGGCGACTGCCCCGTCATGTAGTCCGCATCCGGCCCCGCCAGGAACGCCACCAGCCCCGCCACATCCTCCGGGGTTTCGGCGCGGCCCAGGGCGATGCCGTCCACGTATTGCTTGTAGGTCGCGCCCACCTCGGCCCCGGTGATCTCGGCCATACGCTTGTCGATCTCCACCCACATATCGGTGCCCACGACGCCCGGGCAGTAGGCATTGACGGTGATCCCCGCGCTGGCCAGTTCCTTGGCCGCCGCCTGGGTCAGCGCACGCACGGCGAACTTGGTGGCCGAGTACACGCCCAGCAGCGCAAACCCTTCGTGACCGGCGATGGAGCAGGCGTTGATGATCTTGCCCTTGCACCCCAGCGCCTTGAATTTCTTGCCGGCGGCCTGGATGCCCCACAACACGCCCTGCACGTTGATGCCCAAGGTGCGTTCGACCTGTTCCGGGGTCACCTCCAGCAGTGCATCGATCTGCGCCACCCCGGCGTTATTGACGATGATGTCGAAGCCGCCCAGGGTCTGGTGCGCATGCTCCACCGCCGCCACCACCTGTTCGCGCTTGGACACATCGGCGATAAACACCGACGCCTTGCGCCCGATGGCCGTGATTTCGGTGGCCACGGCGGCGAGTTTGGCGCCATTGATGTCCACCAGGGCGATATCGGCGCCCTCCTGAGCCAGGCGCAAGGCAATGGCCCGGCCGATGCCCTGCCCGGCGCCGGTGACCAGCGCAACTTTTCCAGCGATACCCATGACGATCTCCTGCACGAATGAGAGAAGCCTTGTCTATCGCAGCTACACCAAGCGGCTGTCGAGGCCATAAGGCTGCGGCGAGTGAGCTGAGACGGGACGTCTCACTTGTAAAACCGAGCCGTAATGCCTAGCTTATGCGCCCCCTGCCCCGTGCTCTAAGGCCCTGCCCATGGTTTTGCGTTTCCGCCCTGTCGCCTCTTCTCGTGTCGCCCTCGGTCTGCTGCTCAGCGGCGGCATCGGCCATAGCCTGGCGGCCGAGCTCGAACTGCCGGCGGTGCAGGTCCAGGGCCAGGACACGTCCGGCTATCGCGCCGAGACGGCCTCGGTCGGCGGCTTCAATGAAGCGCCGCTGCTGGACACTCCCGCGTCGGTCAGCGTGTTCAACGCCGCGCTGCTCAAGGACCAGCAGGCGCGCCTGCTCAGCGAGGTGCTGCGCAACGATGCGTCGGTGGGCGAGAGCTATGCGCCCATCGGCTACTACGAAAACTTCGTAGTGCGCGGTTTTTCGCTGAACGCGGCCAGCAGCTACAAGATCAACGGGCGCACCATCACCGGCGAGCAGAACGTCGCCCTGGAAAACAAGCAGCAAGTGGAAGTGCTCAAGGGCCTGTCGGGCGTGCAGAGCGGCATTGCCGAGCCCAGCGGCGTGATCAACTATGTGACCAAGCGCCCGGAAGACGTGCGCTCGGTGACCGTCTCCACCGATGATCGCGGCAGCGGTTACCTGGCCACCGACGTTGGCGGCTGGTTCGGCAGCGAGCAGCAATTCGGCCTGCGCGCCAACGTCGCCCACGAAGACCTGCATTCCTACGTGGAACACGCCAATGGCCAGCGCGATTTTGTGTCCCTGGCTTTTGACTGGAACATCAGCCCCGACGCCGTGCTGCAACTGGACGCCGAATACCAGAACAAACAACAGCGCTCGGTGCCGGGCTACCAACTGCTGGGCGGCAGCGAAGTGCCCCACGGCGCCTCACCGAAAAAACTGCTGGGGCACCAGAGCGGCGCCAAACCGGTGGACATCGACTCGCTGAACCTCAACGGCAAGTTCGAATACCGCTTCAGCGATCAATGGACCGGCCAGCTCAGCGCCGCGCGCAGCAAAGTGGTGATCGATGACTACAGCTCGTTCGCCTGGGGTTGTTATTACATTGGCAGCTGCAATGCCAACACCTTCAGCCCCGAAGGCGACTACGACATCTACGACTATCGCAGCCCCGACGACACCCGGCGCGACGACGAAATGCAGGCCGCCATGACCGGCCTGTTCGACACTGCAGGCCTGGGCCACGAATTGACCTTCGGCACCAGCGCGTTCCGCCGGGTCATCGACCAGCGCACAGCGGTCAACGAACGGATCGGCAGCGGCAATATCCACCAGGACGCCACGACCTTCGCGCCCACCGACGTGCCCCTCAACGACAGCCACCGCAGCCTCGACAGCCGCCAGTACGGCCTATTCGTCACCGACCGCATCCGTTTTAACGAGCAGTGGCAAACGGTGCTCGGTGGGCGTGAAGTGCGTCTCGATGAACAGGCATTCGACAGCAACGGCAGCCCGTCCCGCCACACGCAGCAGTATGTGTTCCTGCCCCAGGCGGCGTTGATCTATAAGCCGGTGGACAGCGTGTCGCTGTACACCAGCTACAGCAAAGGCTTGTCTCTGGGAGGCGCCGCGCCGTGGTTCGCGACCAATGCCAGTGAGACCCTGGCACCGACCACCTCGCGGCAGATCGAAGCCGGAGTCAAATACGATTGGCGCCGCATCAGCTTCGCGGCGGCGCTGTTCCAGACCCGCCAGGCCTACCAGTACGCCAGGCCCGACGGCGCCGGCAGCTTTACCTATGTGCAACAGGGCGAGCAGAAAAACACCGGGTTGGAAGTGTCGGCCAATGGCTGGGCCACCGAGCGTTTGCAGATCGCCACCAGCGTGGCGGCGATTCGTGCACGGGTGAGCGGCAGCGGTACAGCAGCCTATGAAGGGCACCAGGCGATCAACGTGCCCAAACTGCGCGCCAGCCTCTACGCCGACTATGCGCTGCCGTGGGTCAATGGCCTGGCGCTGCTGGGTGGCGTGCAATACAGCGCCAAGAAGTACGCCAACCGCAGCGGTAATGTGGAGGTGGGCGATTACGCGGTGGTCAACGTCGGCAGCCGCTACACCACCCACGTCGACGGTTACGAAACCGTGTTGCGCCTGAGCGTCGACAACCTGTTCGACAAGCGCTATTGGCGCGACGCGGGCGAATACCTGGGCGACGACTACCTGTTCCAGGGCGCACCGCTGACGGCGCGCCTGAGTGCCACGGTGAATTTCTAAGACGTTACTTGGGCATCTTGCGAAAGCCCACGGCGAGGCGGTTCCAGCTGTTGATGGTGGCGATGGCCAGGCTCAGATCGACCTGTTCCTGGGCGCTGAATTCGGCAGCCAATGCCGTGTAGTCAGCGTCCGGCGCGTGGGTCTGGCTGATCAGGGTCAGGCTTTCGGCCCAGGCCAGCGCGGCACGTTCGCGTGGGGTGAAAAACGGCGTCTCGCGCCACGCCGACAGCGTGTACAGCCGCCGTTCGGTCTCACCGCCCTTGCGGGCGTCGGCGGTGTGCATATCGAGGCAGAATGCACAGCCGTTGATCTGCGACACGCGCAGGCGGATCAGTTCGAGCAGCGGCAGTTCGATGGACAATTTACCCACGGCGGCTTCGAGGGCGAGCATGGCTTTCATGGCGTCCGGGGAAGCGTTGTAGAAATCGATACGGCTTTGCATGGGGAACTCCAGAACGGTGGGAAGTGGTGGCTAGGTTAGCCACCGGCCCGTGCGGGAGAAATAGCCAATTACGGCGAAGAATGGGTGACCAATGTTGCCCTGTTATCCCCTTACTGCTCCCGCGTCTTGACCTTCAAATGCCGCGCATACCAGGGCCGTTGCGGCACGCGTTTGAACAAGCCCTGCAATGCCTGCTCATCGGCGCCAAAGGTGATCCGCAGCGCGAGTTTCATGGTCTCCGGGTCCATTTCCATCGACTTGCCCATCTGCAGCCCTGGGGTGGTGCTGCACCCATGGGTGTCCGGACCGAGCCACGGGTCGCCCACTTCGACCCAGCGCCCCTGGGCGAACCAAGGCACGCCGTTGACCTCCAGGCGGCTGACCTCGCCGGGGTGGAAGCGCTCGTGGGCGCGAAACCAGTCTTCGACGCGGTCGTCGATCCAGCCGTGGAAGTGCCAGAACACCGGGTTGACGTGGGAGGAAAACGGGTCGCCGAGGAAGTCGTTCTCGGCCGTATACCAGCGTGGCGCGAAGTCCGCCGGGTCGCGGGCAAATGGCACCGGGGCGCCGTTGGAAGGGTCGCGCGGCACCGAGGCCCAGCGCATGTGCAGCCAGTCGTGCAGGCCCAATTCCATTTCAGAACCCAGTTGCCCCAGGGTCAGTTTGGCCAGGTAGCGCGGGTCGCGGTACTGGGATTCCCACACTTGGAAGTTGCTGTGGTAGGTCTCGGCGGCCTTGATATCGCTGACCCATTGGGTGTAATCGCTGTCGTCCGGGGCCGACCAAGTGGGCGGCAGCGCGAAGCCGTCATGGTTATCGAAATAGCGCAGAAAGCCCAGGCGATCGCGTTCCAGGGGCGGTTGCGGCGCGGGGAATTGCGGCCAGGAAGGCAAGTCCTGCATAGCGCGGGCCTTGCCGAGCATATGTCGGTGCATAAAAAAAAAGTCGATACCCGAGCCGTTGCGGTCCTTGCGGTCACCGCGCGCGTCGCGCTCCTGGCCGCGCGGACCAGGCTGCCAACCGATACCGCGCAAGGCATCGCGCTTGTCGTCGGGGAGCTTGTGCCATTGATCGCGGGTGGCGTGCCACAGCTGATGGAACAGGCGATGTTCGGGGGCGATCAACCAGGCCAGCAGGGTCGGGTCCAGGCCAATGCGTTGGCGGGCTTCGGGGAAACTGTGCTTGTGGGCAATAAAACGGTTATCGCGCTCGGTCATGGCCAGGGGGCGATCGAGGTCGAGGATCTGCCCGCTGAGGGTGCTGCTGCCGGCGTTGGCGAAATCGGCCCAGACTTCGTCGAGGGTCATTTTGAATTCGTAGGCCGGCACGCCGTTGGTGGCGTTGCGGTCGATCAGGCGCCAGTAGAGCAAAGCGCCCTCGCCCGTTACCAGATCGCCGAGCACGCGGTAGCGCGGCTCGCCCTCGGCACGCAGATTGGCGGCGGTGTCCAGGTAGCCGCGCAGGCCGCGGCCACGGGGGGCGATGTCCAGCAGCAATTGCAGGCCCTCCAACGGCAGGCCCTTGAGGCCGGCATCGCGACCTTCCAGACGCAGGCTCCACACCCCACGCAAGGTGTTGGCCAGGTGCTGCCCGGCGCTGTCGGCCAGGTCCACCGTGGCTTCGCCGGGAGTGGTGGGCAACGCTTCTTCGCGCGTCAACTCGCGATGGGCATAGAAAGCCGCCGGCACCGCGGCACCTGTGAGCGCCAGGCCGGCGATGAAGCCACGTCGAGAGAGGGTCATTGTCTACCTTAGGAAACGCCTTTATCAGAGCTAGAACGTACGCAGCCCGGGGAAATTTACCGCGCGCCGCCAGCGCCTAAATTTCGCCGCCCATGGCTCGTTCTTCCCTGATAGCGATGGCCTCAACTGACTGAGATGGCAATGACAAAACCACGTTCGAACAAGGCGCTGTTTATCGGCTTGCCGCTGGCGCTGGCCATCGGTGCCGGGGCTGGCTGGCTGGTCTGGGATCACTGGTTCAAAGGCAATGCCGGTTACCCGCTGGCGGTGATCAAGCAGGCCAATGAGCTGCAGAATCGCGTGCTGTCGTTCGACAGCCATATCACCGTGCCCATCGATTTCGGCACCGCCGGCAACGAGGCGGACAAGGACGGTGAAGGCCAGTTCGACCTGGTCAAGGCCGCGCGCGGACGCTTGTCCGGCGCGGCGCTGACGATCTTCGGCTGGCCGGAAATCTGGAACGGCCCCAATGCTCCGCACAAGCCGACCGAAGGCTTCATCGAAGCGGCGCGCCACGAGCAGGAGGTGCGCTACAAGATCATCAGCGCCATGGTGCGCGACTTCCCCAACCAGGTCGCCATCGCCTACACCCCGGATGACTTTCGGCGCCTGCACGGGGAAGGCAAGTTTGCGATTTTCATCAGCATGCTCAACGCCTACCCCTTGGGCAACGACCTGAACCAGCTTGACCTGTGGGCCGCGCGCGGCATGCGCATGTTCGGTTTCAGCTACGTGGGCAATAACGCCTGGTCCGACTCGTCGCGCCCACTGCCGTTTTTCAATGATTCGGTGGATGCGCTGGATGGGCTTTCGGACATCGGCAAGCAAGCCGTGCAGCGCCTCAATGACCTGGGGGTGATCATCGATGTTTCGCAGATGTCGACCAAGGCCTTGGAGCAAGTGGCGCAACTGAGCCGTACGCCGATGGTGGCGTCGCACTCGGCGCCGCGGGCGGCGGTGGATATTCCGCGCAACCTCAGCGACAAAGAGCTGCAACTGATCAAGCAGAGTGGCGGCGTGGTGCAGATTGTCGGCTTCTCGGCCTACCTGCGCCCACTCAGCCAACCGACCCAGGACAAGCTCAACCAACTGCGCGCGCGCTTCGACCTGCCGCCGCTGCCCAACCTGGCCATGGCGCTGATGCCGGGCGACGCGATCATCGCCGCCTGGCCGGAGCAGAAGTTCGGCGAGTACGCCAGCGCGCTGTACGCCATCCTCGACGAAGAACCCAAGGCCAGCCTCAAGGACCTGGGGGATGCCATCGATTACACCGTGCGCAAGATCGGCATCGACCATGTGGGCCTGTCGTCGGACTTCAACGACGGCGGCGGTATCGACGGCTGGAACAACGTTGGCGAGATTCGCAACGTCACCGCCGAACTGATCCAGCGCGGCTACTCCGAGGCGGATATCGCCAAGCTGTGGGGCGGCAATTTCCTGCGCGTGTGGGAGCAGGTTCAACACGCCGCCAAACCTGTGGCGCAACGCTAATCAACCATGAAGTAAGTCCATGACCGACCGTCGTACATTTCTCAAGCACGCTGGGGTGTTGGCCGCCAGCCTGCCTCTGGGCGCCGCCCTTCTACCCCAGGTCGCAGCCGCCGAACCAACGAACAACCCATGGGCGGGTTTCAAGCAATTATTCAACCAAGACCCGGACTACCTGCACTTTTCCAACTTCCTGGTGGCGTCGCACCCCAGGCCCGTGCGCGAGGCCATTGAACGCTACCGCGTGCAGATCGATCGCAACCCCGGCCTGGCCATGGACTGGGACCTGCAGGAAACCTGGAAGCGCGAAGGCCAGGTGCGCGAATGGGCCGGGCGTTACCTCAAGGCCACGCCGCCGCAGATCGCCCTCACCGGCAGCACCTCCGAAGGCTTGGCCATGATTTACGGCGGCCTCCATGTGCGCGCCGACCAGGAGATTCTCACCACCGTTCACGAGCATTACGCGACCCAGAACGTGCTGGATTTTCGGGCGCGACAACAAGGCACCCAGGTGCGGCGGATCAGCCTGTTCGAAAGCCCCAGCCGAGTATCGGTCGATGAAGTGCTGGGCAATATCCAGCGCGCCATCCGCCCCAACACCCGGGTGCTGGGCATGACCTGGGTGCAGTCCGGCAGCGGTGTGAAGCTGCCCATTGGCGAAATCGGCACGCTGGTGGCCGACCACAACCGCCAGCGCGACGAACGTGATCGCATTCTGTATGTGGTGGATGGCGTGCACGGTATGGGCGTAGAGAACCTCGATTTCCCGGACATGCACTGCGACTTTTTCATCGCCGGCACCCATAAGTGGATGTTCGGCCCGCGCGGCACCGGTCTGGTCTGCGCCCGCGACCCCGAAAACAAATACGTCACGCCCATGGTGCCGACGTTTTCCGAGGACAAGGATTTCGCCACCATCATGACCCCGGGTGGCTTCCATGCGTTCGAACATCGCTGGGCGGCGGACGAGGCATTCAAGCTGCACTTGCAACTGGGCAAGGCGCCGGTGCAGGCGCGCATCCACGCGCTCAACCGTGAATTCAAGGAACAGTTGCAGGCCCATCCGCGCATCGAACTGGTTACACCGCAGAGTAGCGAGCTGTCGGCCGGCTTCACGTTTTTCCGGGTCAAGGGCCAGGACTGCGAGGCCGTGGCGGCGCACATGGTGCGCCAGCGCGTGGTGATCGATGCGGTGGACCGCGACGTCGGCCCAGTGATCCGCACCGCGCCTGGCCTGCTCAATTCCAGCGAAGAGATCCAACGCTTCATGACCCTGCTCAGCGCACGGGCGTGATGCCTATTTTCACCTTTTGAACCCGAGGCCCCCTATGCGCGCATCCCGATTCAAACCTTTGACCGCCCTGGCCCTGACCGCCGTGTGCGGCGCCTGCCTGCCGAGCCTGGCCCACGCCGCCGCGCCAGCCGCCGGCAAAGTGTTCAAGGACTGCAAGGACTGCCCGGAAATGGTGGTGCTGCCCGCCGGCACCTTCACCATGGGCACGCCGGAAGATGAAGTCGGCCGCGAGCCAGACGAAGGGCCGATGCACGACGTGACGTTTGCCAAGCCGTTCGCCATGAGCCGCTTCCAGATCACTGCCGGCGAATGGGACAGCTACGTGCGCCAGACCGGCGTAAAGATCGCCGACGGCGACACTCGCCCCGGCCGCGAATGTATCGCCAGCAAGCCGCGCTATCCCCAAGGCCCACGCCAGCCGGCGGTGTGCATGGACATGGACGATATAAAAAACTACGTGGCCTGGCTGTCGAAGAAGACCGGCCAGCAGTACCACATGGTCAGCGAGGCCCAGCGCGAGTACGCCGCCCGCGCCGGCTCCACCGGGCCATTCCCCTTCCCGTTCGATGCGGGCAAGGACTACAGCATCGCCGAACACGCCAATACCTACGGCCCGGCGGACGGCTACAGCTATTCCTCGCCAGTGGGCAGCTACCCACCGAATGCGTTTGGCCTGTACGACATGCACGGCAATGTCTACGAACGCGTGGCCGATTGCGAACACCCCAACTACATCGGCGCACCTACCGACGGCAGCGCCTGGGTTGAACCGAACTGCGAGTCTTACCAGATCCGTGGCAATGACTGGGGCGAAGCACCGGTGTTCTCACGCTCGGGCAACCGCAACAATATCTACCCGCAGACACGCGGGGATTGGATTGGGTTCAGGGTCGTGCGCGACCTCTGATTGGGTTGTGGTGAAAGGACTTGCGGTGGGGGGGGGGGGGGGGGGGGCCGGCGCGCGGGGCGGGGCGGCCCCCCCCCCCCCCCCGCCGCGGCGGGGGG